>JAFGDA010000064.1 GCA_016932375.1 Actinomycetota bacterium
CAGTCAAGGGCTGTAGAGGAGCTTCTTGTAAGACAGAATATCCCCTATAAGATATACGGGGGCCTGAGATTCTACGACCGGATGGAAATAAAGGACATGCTGGCCTACATGAAGCTGATTTCCAACCCTAAGGATGTTGTGAGCCTTGTCCGTATTGTGAATGTCCCCAGGAGGAAAATAGGAAAGACTACTATTGCGACGATAGAAAAGTTTGCAAAGCGCAGCGGCATTACTTTCTGTGAAGCTTTTTACCGCAACAGCGAGATCCCTGCTCTTGCTGAAGGTACAAGGAAAAAACTTGATGATTTTATTGCACTTATGGCGCATTTGAGGAGTTTTGCTGCCGGGCATACCGTGGACCGGCTTCTGGAAGAGACCTGGAAAAAGACCGGATATATGAAAGAGCTTGAAGCCGAGCAGACCATTGAAGCGATGAACCGTATGGAAAACCTTAAGGAACTTCTTACCGTTACGAGGGAATATGAAGAAAGGAGGGGCGCGGAAATTTTTATCCTGAATGAAACCGGGGATGCCGGAATTGATGGAAGACAAATGGGCGGTACAGATATATCTGTAAATGGGAGCCGCCCTAAAGATGGAAAAAGACCTGCAGGGGGGTCAGGTGGCAGCAGGATACCGGGAGGTTTTACCGGTCTTGACGGTTTCCTCGAGGAAGTGTCGTTGCTTACCGATATAGACAATTTCGATAATTCCGGTGACAGCCTTGTCCTTATGACTCTTCATAATGCAAAGGGCCTGGAATTTCCTGTTGTTTTCATAATAGGCATGGAAGAAGGTATTTTTCCCCATTCAAGAAGCCTTGGAAGCCAGGATGAGCTTGAAGAGGAAAGAAGGTTATGCTATGTGGGGGTCACCCGGGCGATGGAAAAGGTGTTCCTTACTTCAGCCCAAATCCACAGTATCTATGGAGACACAAGTTACAGGACTGTTTCGAGATTCATAGATGAAATACCGGCAGGAATGGTTATTGATGAAAATAAACTCGAAGCAGGGGAAATTAGGAGCTCAAAGAAGCCTGCTGGTGCGGAAGGATATGAAGGCATCCAGGATTACAGTGCTGGAGATGATGTCGAACACAAAATGTGGGGCAGGGGCAGGGTTATCAATGTTAAAAAATTAAGCAGTGACACAGAGCTTGACGTGCTGTTTGATAGTGTGGGGCTCAAGCATTTACTTGTAAGTTTCGCTCCGTTAAAGAAGTTATAAACCCTTCTGCCATAGTAGGCGATAGCCCCGGGGGGTTAGTAAAAGTTTATACAGATTTTATGAAACTCCCTTTTCCGTTCTTATAAATACTTTTATAGAGACTTATTATGAAGGGAAAGCGCACACATCAAATGACTGAAATTTATATTATTAACCGTTTCAGATATAATCTTTCAGTAAAATAATTTCTATTCCCTGCCCGGTACTTTCTCTGTATTTTGAGTAGCTTAAGAACAGCCTGTTATCATCCGTGACCATTTTTATACCGAAATACTCTGCTGTGGCAATGAATATGCAATCATAAACCGTCTCACCTGTATCAACGGCAATATTGAATGCATTTTTTAATATTTTCTTGTTTATATAAAAAATTATCCCGAGGCTGAAAATTTTATCTATGATTTCTTCGCCTATGCTACGGTTTTCTTCAGGATTTAGTTTACCTTTAACCACGTTTGCAAGCTCGAATATGGCAATTTCAGGTGAAATTATCCCTATCCCATCATTCAGGTGTTTTTCCAATATAAGGCCGGCAGCAGCCGTATTTTTTTCATTATCTTTAAAAAACCATTTAACCATGACCGAAGTATCAATAACCACGCTTTCTCTACTGCTGAAGAAATCAATAATGTTTTCACTTATGATAAAAGTATCGCTGTTTATCTGTTCTTCTATTTCATTATATCTGTATCCATTCATTTTTGTTTGCCATTCCATCGGCTATCCCTGAGTTTCCTTATTTCGGTGGTGGAATCCCAACCATCAAATAGAGGAGCAGTTTTTTCTCTTATTTTTAATATTCCATTAACTGCTTCTTTCTTTCTTTCATCCAATAATTTCCTTTCAACATCGGGGAAGAAATTTTCCACTGCCTTCATTATAAATCCTGATCTTGTCATACGTGTTTTTTCCTTATACCTGTCAATTTTGTTTATAATCTCATTTGATAATGAGATATTTATCCTGGCCATTTTTCTACACATCCCTTTCGTTTCGCTTAAGAGAATGAAACGGGATAGAAACCCGTGCTTCTTAAGCCTTTTTTTACAAGTATTTTACTGGTTCGATTTTCTTTCTGGCTTCGCTTTTAATCCTTATGTTTTGATGAATGAAGGTAAGAATTATTAACAAACAATTATATTACACAATAATATTACACAATTTTAATTTTTTTTCAATAAATTTTTTTATAAAATTATTTTTTTGGACAGCGCCTGTGTGTGCTTTTCTACTGCCTTTATTGGATGCATTATATATGATTATTATTACATTTAACCAACCTTCAAATACAGATGTTTTTAAAATGACAGAAACACTATTAAGAAGGGTAGAGAAAGTCAATGAGGATTTGATTAATGATATTTTAAAAAATATCGAAGCTGCAAAAAATAATATCGAATCGTAAGAATTTTTTTAAAAAATCTCCAATCTAAATTCTCTTTTGATAAAACGCTAACGTACTTTAAAAATGATTACCGCAGTGATATAGTACCCGTTAATATATTTTATAAATTTAGTACTGATTTAGATTGGAGAGAAAGTTGGATATCTACGAAGAAGCCCTTGAGTTTCACAGGAAAAATACAGGCAAAATCGATGTTATCAGTAAAGTGGGTGTAGAAAATGAGCATGCACTCGCACTCGCATACTCGCCGGGTGTGGCACAACCGTGCAGGGAGATTGCAAGGGACCCGGAATTGCTTAATACATATACTGCCCGGGGTAATATGATAGCTGTGGTATCTGATGGTTCCGCTGTTCTCGGATTGGGAAATATTGGTGCAAGGGCATCCCTTCCCGTAATGGAGGGTAAATGTGTGCTTTTCAGGGAATTTGGAGGTGTTTCAGCTTTCCCTCTCTGCATAGAAAGCCAGGATAATGATATCATTGTAGAGACAGTGAAGTTACTGGAACCTTCTTTTTCAGGTATAAACCTGGAGGATATAGCGGCACCACGCTGCTTTGATATCGAGAACCGCCTTAAAAAGGAAACAGGCATGCTTATTTTCCACGATGACCAGCACGGAACGGCAATAGTGACCCTCGCGGGGCTTTTTAATGCCCTTAAAATATATAAAAAGGATATAAAGGAAATCAGGGTTGTGATGAACGGGGCGGGAGCAGCCGGAACTTCAATTATAAATCTACTGAATTATGTAGGTGTCAGTGACATTGTGGTCTGTGACTCAAAGGGGATAATCCACAGTGGCCGTCCGGACCTGAATGTTAGCAAGCAGGAACTGGCAAAAATCACCAATACCGGGAATATGAAGGGGAGCCTTTCTGATGCTGTTGCCGGTGCAGATGTATTTATAGGGGTATCCATTGCAAATGTACTTACCCCGGAAATGATAAAGAAGATGAAACCGGAGCCGGTAATTTTTGCCCTTGCAAACCCCGAGCCCGAGATATCCCCGGCACTGGCAAGGGAAGCCGGGGTAAGGATAATGGCCACCGGCCGGAGTGATTACCCTAATCAGGTAAATAATGTCCTTGCTTTTCCGGGTGTTTTCAGGGGAGCGCTTGATGCCGGGGCTGATGAGATAAATATGGAGATGAAGCTTGCTGCAGCCGGAGCCCTTGCAGGTATATTAACTGGAAATATGGATTATGACTATATAATACCAAAACCTTTTGACCCACGTGTCCTTCCCACAGTTGCAGTGGCTGTGGCAAAGGCTGCTATTGAAACCGGGCACGCTCCCTCCGGTACAGACCTCGATTACATTAAAAAAAAGGCAGAGGGAATATCAAGGAAAAAATAGCAGCAAAGAATCAATTAAAGAAAGCCAATCAAAGGAAACTTAATAATTCTTTTATCTGCTCCTCGTTTCCTGTAGTGGTTGTTGTAACCATTACTGCGGGAGATATTTTCCTTGCTTCCCTGTAAGCTTCAAATATTGTACTATAAAGCCTGTCCTCATCGTCATCCCAGGTTATGGTGGAAAGCGGGGTAATTTTATGATTTACCTTCCTGTCTTTTAAAACCTTCCAGAACATGTTGAGTGGTTCAAGGAAATCTTCCCTGCCTACCGGGTATAAACTTACCTGGATTGCTATCATTTTTACCTCCCTGTATTAAATAACTTATATTGAATTTTTTATTGAAATGGTATGGGACTACCGTCCCTATTTTTTCATCGGGTATTATAAAAATTTGCTTTTATTTACTTAATAAAATCACCTGTAAAACCTGATTTTAAATTTCTTTTAAATTTTAAAAAATGCAATGTCATTTATTTTTTTATGGCCTTTTTAATAGACTGTGTAAATATTATACAGTTAATAAATATTCGTAAAATTTTAATTCGTTATTGCGCATTATCTCAGGCTCCGGTATCCCCAGGCGAGAAGCCCGTAATTCCGGAGAGCTAAAAATATTACAATACATACAATGCCGAATATAATAGAATATATTATGTCTATCTTCCTTATTTTCACTTCACGCAGGTATGTACGCTCCGGATAGGCATAGAAACACTTGCTGTCCATTGCTATTGCTACCCTCTGAGCCTTGCGGGTAGCAGTAACCATCAGGGGTACTGCATATTTCCTGAACCTTCTAAACTTTGCCACAGCACCTTTATCCTCCCTCAGCCCTCTTATGCGGTGGGCCTGGTGGATACTGCGGTATTCTTCACCGAGAAGCGGCACAAACCTGTATCCTGCAAGTGTCCCGAAACCTACCCTGGCAGGAAGCCTCAGCTGTCTTATAAGACTGATAATGAAATCGGTCGGATCGGTAGTTATGACAAATAACATTGAATATAGCAAAAAAAAGAGGGTCCTCAGCCCGATTGTCAGGCCGAATTTAACACTGTTTACAGTGATAATAAACCTGCCTGCGGAAAAAAGCACAGCCGGCGTAATTTCAGCGGCAGTATTAAAAGCTATAATGCTTGTTATTGTAATACCTGCGAGGACAAGAATAAGCGGGAGTATCATTTTAAATACTTCACGTACAGGGATCCTGCCCATTATTATTATCTGGAGGAATGCAAGGACTGAAAATATAAGGGGCGTATAAGGTTCATACACGAAGGTTACAGCAAGCATGAGCAAGAATATTGATACCAGTTTTACAACCGGATTCAGGCTGTGCATAACCGAATCCCTCTCAATATATTCAAAAAACTGCATAAACAACCATCCCTGTATATTAATTATATAAGATGCACCTGGATAAAGGGTTGATGCTTTTAGCATATTTAAAGAGCCGCATCGTTCTTCACCTGCCTGTACAATTTAAGAAGGGGCGGGACATCAAGTCCGCATTCTTTAATGATATCTTCCCTGTAAAGCAGTTCTCTCGTGTAACCTGAATAAGCAAGAGTACCGTTCTTTAAAACTGCGACCTTATTGCAATACCTGAAGATAAGGTTCATGTCATGGGTTATGATTATGATTGTCTTTCCATTCCGGTGATGCTCAACGAGGATATCCATAAGTCCCGTTGTATTGATATAATCCTGGCCGAAAGTAGGTTCGTCCAGGATCAGGACCTGGTGATCCATGACCAGTATTGAAGCCACGCTGAGCCTTCTTTTCTGGCCCTGGCTCAGGCTGAAAGGATTTCTTTCCTTAAAATCCTCAAGTCCCATGAGCTTTAACATATCTTCGGCTTTTCTTTCCATCAGGGTATCATTTAAAATATTTCTCTTTTTATTGACGGATTTTAATCCAAAAATTATTTCATCATAAACCGTATCTTCAAGGAACTGGTGTTCGGGGTTCTGGAATACGAATCCCGTAAAATCAAGGACATCTTCTGTTCGGGCACGAAAAGACCCTGCTGGCAATTTAGAATGTCCAGTAGCTGCAGCGGGATTCCTGAACGATATTTTTGAACCCGGGCCTGGTTCAAGCAGGCCTATCAATATTTTTGCAAGGGTTGTCTTGCCGGAGCCGTTCTGGCCCGCAATGGCGATAAAATCCCCCTCGTTAATGGTAAGGCTGATATCTTTAAGGGCCATCTTTCCTGATCCGTCATAACTGAATTTGAGTTTTTTTACTGTTATTAATGGGTCTGGTTTACGGTTACTTTCAATATTATATGCAGGCGGAGCCGCAAGTATCTCCTCCTCTATCATCCTGCTGAAAAATGATATTATCTCGCCTGCAAAGGGACTTGAGGATACAGCTTTTTTTGCCTCCGTAATATTCAAAGGAACCTGACCGTGGCTGTCAAATGTAATATGCTTCGTTGATTTTATGAACTTGTTCATGTATTTGGGTATCTGTGGAAGCCAGACCCCGAGCTCTTTTAAAACCTGTTCACGGCCTGTCAGTATTTCCCCGGGAGTATCCACAGCAATAATCCTGCCGCTTGAATCCATAATGGCTATCCTGTCAAATATATCTATAAAGTAATCAAGTTTGTGTTCAATTATGACGAGGGTTTTTTCTGAAGGCAGGCCCCTGATTAGTTCCGCCACTTCATAAGTGCCCTGCGGGTCAAGGTTTGATGTAGGCTCATCAAATATCATTACCGGCTGGCTGATTGCAAGCAGCGCTGCAAGGGCAACCCTCTGTTTCATGCCACCCGAAAGATGGTTAAGGAGCATTTTTTCACAGCTATCCATATTTACCATTGAAAGTGCGTCATGTATTTCCTTTATAATCAGGGAACGTTCTTTTTTAAGATTTTCAGGGCCAAAAGCTATCTCATCATCAACTCTTAACATGCAGAACTGGCTTTCGGGATCCTGGAATACTATCCCGGCTTTTTGTGAAAGCACGGAAACCGGGGTGCCTGAAGTCTCCATCCCGGACACTTTAAGGGATCCAGATATCCTGCCATCTATAAGATGGGGTATTATGCCGTTAAGGCAGAGGCTCAAAGTGCTCTTGCCACAGCCAGATGGCCCCAGGATAAGTATCCTTTCCCCTTCATATATTTCGAGGTCTATTTTATGCAGGACGGTATCACCTTCCGGGTATGAGAATGAAAAATCATTAAAACTTATTACAGGTCTTTTATTCAAGAAAATATTGTCCTATTCTTTTTCTTTTGAAATTTTGAAATTTTTAAAGACTCCTGTCTTTGCAACCCATCCGGTAATGGCCTTTCCCAGCGCTCCTCCGAGGATAGCACCGCTTATCATCCTTACCACGAGCATTCCTATTATGATTGGTATGCTGTAGGCCAGGTACCCTTCAGTCACTGATTCGGGAAAGAAGAAGCTCACCAGTGCAGTAAATAATCCTGATAAGGTCACTACGAAGTAATTATATTTCTTATAACGGAAAGCGGCAAAAACTGCTTCAGCTGCTGCACCCTGGACCAGTCCTGATATAAGTACCCATACTCCCCAGATGCTCCCTAAAAGCATGGATATTATGGCTGCTATCAACTCTCCAAGAAAAGCTGCACCCGGCTTTTGTATTATGCAGGCCGCAACAGTCCCTGCTATAAACCAGAAACCCACAAAAGCCTGAAGTGTTACAGGTGATGCCGAAACAAAAGGAAATACAAAGGCAAATAACTGATTGTATGCCCAGTAAAGTACTGCAAAGACCACGCCAACCACAGCTGTCATCACCACGTCAAGGGTCGTCCACCCATATTGTTTTTTCAAGCTTTTTTCCATTTTTTTCCTTTCCTTTATACTTTTTATTATTCAATTCCTTGCAAATAATTCAGTATCTTCAAGCATTCTTAAGTTATAAGGACATCATTTTCCTTAAATCCTAACACCCCATCTGGTTATCCGCAGGAACCTGATTAAATTATG
>JAFGDA010000065.1 GCA_016932375.1 Actinomycetota bacterium
TATTAGATCAATAGCAGGTGGAAGGGATTTTCGTAGAAGAAATAGTAAAAAATCAGGCTTATAAAATATAATAAACATAATTACTGTATTGATTATACATCATTATATGTGTATAACACATAAGTATAGGTCGGGGTATTAATAAATTAGTGAGGTTAACTATAAAATATAAGAATGAAAAGATTAAATATTACCATACCTGAAAGAATTGCTGAGGCAATGGAAATTTACGGAAATAAAAGTCAGTTCATTACCGAAGCAGTGATTGAAAAAATTAGTAGGGATAAAAAGAAGAAACTGGACGATCTTCCTATCGAAGGGTATAAAAATGAATACAGCCCTGATAAAAAAATAAATGAAGAGTGGGAAACTGCAACAATTGAAGGATGGCCTGATTGAAGGGATATCCTAAAAGAAGAGAAATATGGTTAGTATCGCTTGAATCTGCAAAAGAACATGAAATCGGAAAAACCAGGCCTGTAGTAGTCATTTCCCCGGAGGACATGAATATATTTCTTCCTATTGTCGCTGTTGTTCCTCTTACTTCAATGAAAGCGCAGCGTAAAATATATCCTACAGAAGTGCTGCTTTTAAAAAGTGAGACAGGATTGAAAAAAGATTCGGTTTTAATGTCGCACCAGGTCAGGGTTATTTCTAAAACAAGATTGGTAAAGCAATGCGGGGTTATTGATTCCGGGTTTAACAGGGATAAGATCCGGGGGGTACTGAAAATATTTTTGGATCTTTGATCATTTTTTTCTTTTTTACATTTATGCCAGAAAATAACCCGGCAGCAATTATTTAATCTACTCTACGGATTTTATTGTGATATAATACCATGGAAATTCATAAATTGATAATTTACAGGACAACGTGTCAATTTTATTTTAAAGGGGAGAGGAAGTTATGAGCGAACTAACAGAGATAGTGGATGTTTTTGCAAGGGAAATACTTGACTCGAGGGGTAATCCCACCGTAGAGGTCGAAACCATGCTCGAATGCGGGACCGTAGGAAGGGCGGCCGTTCCTTCAGGTGCCTCCACCGGAGCATTTGAGGCAGTGGAGCTCAGGGATGGAGATAAAAAAAGGTATCTTGGCAGGGGGGTACTCAAGGCAGTGGATAATGTAAACAACCTTATAGCCCCTAAGCTTGAAGGAATGGATGCGGTATATCAGCGTGAAATGGACCAGACGATGATAGAGCTTGACGGGACCGATAATAAATCAAAAATGGGTGCAAATGCCATACTCGGGGTGTCGATTTCAGTTGCAAAAGCTGTTGCGCTGTCACTGGGGATACCTCTCTACAGGTATCTCGGTGGGATAAATGCCCATGTCCTGCCGGTACCTATGATGAATATTTTAAACGGTGGCAAGCACGCTGATAACAGTGTTGATCTCCAGGAATTCATGATCATGCCTGTTGGGGCCGGATGTTTTGCTGAAGCCCTCAGGATGGGTTCAGAAGTATTTCACAGCCTGAAGGCGGTCCTTAAAAAAGAAGGGCTTAATACTTCAGTAGGTGACGAAGGCGGTTTTGCACCGGACCTTAAAACCAATGAAGATGCCATCAGGTATATTATTAAGGCAATAGAAACTGCAGGTTACAAACCCGGAAAGGATATTTATATTGCCCTTGACCCTGCTTCAACAGAGTTTTTCAAGAACGGGAAGTACAATCTTGCCGGCGAGGGGAAAGTGCTCACGCCAGCGGAAATGGTTGATTATTACGTAGGTCTTGTTGACAGGTACCCTGTTATTTCCATCGAAGATGGAATGGCTGAGGAAGACTGGGATGGATGGAAGCTTCTTACGGATAAACTTGGAAAGAAGATACAGCTGGTGGGAGATGATCTTTTTGTAACAAATACTTCAAGGCTGATAAGGGGTATAAGCGCTGGTGTAACCAATTCCATCCTGATAAAGTTAAACCAGATAGGCACACTTTCCGAGACCATGGATGCCATAGAGGTAGCGAGAAAGGCCGGTTTTACAGCCGTGGTATCACACCGTTCAGGCGAGACAGGTGATACAACAATTGCCGATCTTGTGGTGGGTGTCAATGCAGGCCAGATAAAGACAGGGGCACCTTCAAGAACCGACAGGATCTGCAAGTATAACCAGCTCTTAAGGATAGAAGAGGACCTGGCAGAACAGGCTTCCTATGCCGGAATCGAGGCTTTCCATAATTTAAGGTCCAATGGGATGTAGTATATCAGGACCAATACATAACTTGCTGTCCAATAAGGCCTGATTCAGGGCAAACAGGACAAATCCAGTTACAACCCGGAATATATAATTGTGTAAAACAGCATGACATGCAACACGGCATATAATATATGTATATGGGTATGCGTATAGAGAAAAATTGCCCTGATGAATACATATTATTATTAAGGCATATGGTTATTATAAAAGCATGGCGGCATACCGGCGGACAGGGTAATAAATAATGCAAAAACCTCAAAATCAACCGGGGAATAAGGTATCGGTATTGAAGGGCATCTTCATTATGTCCAGGCCGCCTTTCCATATAGTAGGAATTCTTCCATTCGTTCTTGGTACATTATTTGCATGGGAGACTTCCGGCACACTAAACTGGCCTGTTTTTATACTTGGACTGGCAGCAGTGGTTTTAATAATGCTGGCCACATACTATAACGGTGAGTATTATGATATTGAGGAAGACAGGATTGCGGCCAAATCAGGAAGCAGTGCCTTTTCGGGGGGCAGCCGGGTAATCGTTAGCGGGGCGCTTCCGCGCAGGTATGCAATTACAGGGGCTTATATCAGCCTTGCCCTTGCGGTTGCAGCAGGGCTTGTACTTCAGTTCTATTACAGGACCGGGATATGGACGATTCCTCTCGGGGTCATAGGGCTATTTTTTGGATTTTTTTATTCAAAACCGCCGTTTAGATGGGTAGAACGGGGAATAGGGGAAATCCTTATAGGATTCAGTTATGGATGGCTGCCTGTTGCTGTTGCCTTCTATATGCAGACCCAGAGGTTTGATCCTTTTTTAGTATGGATGTCCATTCCCATAGGACTCACAATTTTTAATGTCATATTATTGAATGAGTTCCCGGATTATGAAGCAGACAGAAAGGCCGGGAAGAAAAACCTTGTTGTAAGGCTTGGCAAACAAAGGGGAATCCTTATTTATATTTCTGCACAAATTTTAACCTGGATAATGTTCCCGGTGTCCATGAGCATAAGGTTTATGATGGTTTCAAGCATTGTTGCAGTCCCCTTTCTCATTGTTTCATTAATTCTTGTAATCATGGCACTGATGAAGAAGTATATGGTGCCGCAGAGCCTTACATTTATGTGCGGGCTGGGTATTCTTTTGAATACCGGGATTTCCCTCATATATGTTTTTGGAGTGGTCTATGGATAGGAAGGGTATTTTCTCAACTATTTTACCGGGCCTGTCTTTTTGGGCATTTGCCATTTAAGGTTTAAACCTGTAGATTTAAATGCCAATAAAAAATGATATTTTAAAGAATTTATTTGATTACGGATTCAGGCTGGCATTTTCCGCCCCTTCTCTTTTACTCAGGCAGTTTTCAAGTGTTATCTATCTTAAGTACCTGACAAAATGGAGCTGTTTTGGAAAATGGCTTGCCAGGTACAGCATAAAATCAATCCCGGTTTCGGCAGGCTCTATTGGGATGGGATGCATAGGATTTCCCAACCACCCCGTATGGGAAGTCACCAGCAGGTGCAACCTTAATTGCATCCACTGTCATACAAAGGGGGGAAACCGGTCTGATGAAGAACTCACTACAGAAGAAGGCAAGAAGCTTATAGATGAACTTGCCCGGGTCAGGAAATTCAGGATTCTTGTTTACACAGGCGGAGAGCCGCTTATGAGGGATGATATTTTTGAACTGCTCGAGTATTCAAGGAAGGCAGGTTTTATAAATATAGTTGCAACCAATGGAACGCTGATAGATGACAATATAGCACTGAACCTGAAAAAGTGCGGTGTGGCAGGAATAGCGGTAAGCCTCGATTCCTGCTGCAGTCTCGTACACAATAAGATAAGGAAAAATTTTAGGGCTTTCGAAGATGCCCTGAGAGGTATTGAAGCGGTGAAAAAATCCGGGATGCTTCTTCAGGTAAATACAACTGCGATGGAAATGAATTTCGAAGACCTTGACAGGCTTGTGGATTTTATTGATGAACTGGGATCGGGACTCCTGCTGTTATACCAGCTGGTCCCTGTGGGAAGGGGAAAAGATATCAGGGATTCAGCACTGAATGCTGATTACAATAAAAAGCTCCTGGATTTCATGGCCAGAAAGCAAAAGGATTCCGTAGCCCTGATAGAGCCCGTGGCCAGCCCCCAGTACTGGGCATATCTTCTCGAAAAAAGCGGGAAAAATTCCGGGATCTGGCTGAAGCTGGCACAAAAAGTGTTTCACGGTTGTGTTGCAGGGAATGGCCTGGTTTATATAAAGGCAAATGGGGAGGTATGGCCATGTCCTTTTGTTGAAGTAAATGCCGGAAATATAAAGGAAAAAAGCTTCCTCGATATATGGGAAAACAGTGATGTGTTCAAAAACCTCAGGAACAAGAAGCTTGCACTCAATGGACGCTGTGGGAAATGCAGGTATATTGATATATGCGGGGGATGCAGGGGGAGGTCCATGGCGTACAGGGGAAATTATCTTGATGATGATTTTTTATGTTTTTTAAATAATAATTAATATGATAGACTGAAAGTCAAGAGACTTTTGTGCTTACGGGGTAATATGGAAATTAATGATAAGATAAGATATACATTTGAAAGAACTGAAGTCCTGCTTGAACCAGGGGAGCTTCTGTCTTCATATAACAATACGACAGTACATTATTATATGCTTACTGTTCCCATGTATCTGGAGTTTGAGGGCAGGAAGGCTGACTCTGAAACAGTTGTAAGGGAAGGAAAGATAACATGGCAGAAACCAAAGCTTCTTACTCCTTCATATATGTTAAGAGCGGAAGGGTTCAGTGAGGAAGCAAGAAAAGCACTTGAAATACTGGCAAGTGAAAATAGCGATCTTGCCATGATACTTTACAGCCTTCGTATGGTCCGTGATTCCGAAAAGATGGATATCGTATCCTTGCCACTAACATCGGTTGCTAAAAAAATATCTGATGATATCGGCAAGAGAGGGGATTTGCACAGTGCAGTAATAAAAGGCATGGATGAATTCTGGGATGTATCACTTTCTAAATTCATCCAGGGGATAGTCAGTAAAAGTGCCTATCTTTCACAACTGCCGGATTTTATGGGGCAGAGTACGGTAGGGATTGATCAAAATGGTTTTCCGGTTATAACAAGGGA
>JAFGDA010000001.1 GCA_016932375.1 Actinomycetota bacterium
GGAGAATATAAAAAAAATCTTTAATTTGCCTGAACTGCCGGTGATTATGGTGTGGTCCGTCCCTGCAGGTATAAAAATGAAGTCACCATCCTTGACCGGGTGGGTGTTTTTCCCCAGCCTTATATCGCCATTTCCCTCCAGCACATACAGGGCCTCGTCCACCGGGTGTTTATGGGTCTGTGAGATTTTATCTTTATCAAACCGGGTAATCCCGCAGTTGAGGGTTTTTATATTTATCACCCCCTGTGGACCAAAGGCAAATCTTACCCAGCGGTCATCATATATCTTTTTATCTATGTTTTTTTCATTGAAGACATTTTCCATATTAATCCCCATCTTTTTTATATATTAATATTTTAGTAATCTTTATAAATTCAGCGGGGGTGACTATATCGATATCTTTGAATTTTCTTATTGCCAGTAAATGTTTGTCACCGGTAATTATATATTTTGCCCGTACAGCAAGTGCACATTCCAGGAATCTATTATCCTCCGGATCATTTTTAACTATATCAAGAATTGTAGTTTTGCCGGCAAAATAGATATAGATTCTTTTTTTAAATAAATCGGCCAGTTCCTTTAATTCAGGTTCATCTGCCAGGCCCAGCCTTGCAAGAACTTCAAGGTACTCCCCGATAATTTCTTTTGTCAGGCAAAGGGTAATTTTTCCAGTTTTCCATAAGTCAACTATTTTTCCAGGGTTGCCTTTTGGATTAAAAAAAGAAGAAATAAAAACATTAGTATCTACTACTACTTTCACCTTGAGGACCTTATTTCTTTAATTGTCTTTTCAATATCTTTAATTTCAAAACCTTTTAACGAGATTTTTTCTGATATCCTGTCCCATAGGTCATCGATGATAACTGATAGATCGTTTTCTGCCACGTAGGAAGCTATAAGCTCCCTGATCTTAAAGCTTCCTGTCTTCCCTTCAGACCTGGCAATATTATAGAATTTATCTTTTGACTCTTTATCAATCCTGAATATTACTTTATCTTCCACTGCCTCTCCTGGCGATTATTAAATTTTATTATTTTCCATACCTTATTGGCTTATTATATATTGTATATACAAATTATACAATATATACTAAATGAGATAAAGTATATTTTCAGCAATGGAAACATCTATAGTCAGGTGATAAAGATAAATTATTTGACCAGTATGGGTACTTCGAAAACAAGAAGGCTTTTCCCCGGTGAGGAAAAGGAATATTTGTTGAAATAATGGATTATTGTTAAAAAATATAATTATATGAGCGAATCAAGGATAAATCTTACCCCCAGGTAGAACAGGAACAGGCTGCATGCTATCAGTATCCCGTTATATATTTTCTGGTTAAAAAACCTCCTGCCGGTGCTTATAAGGAAACCTATGAAAAGATACCAGATAAAATCCGCGCTGATATGGCCGAGGAAAAATGAAGTGACCCCGGCAGTGCTGAACTGTACGCTTTTAATAATGAAAGCAGCCCCAATACTTATCCACCATATGAACCAGTAAGGGTTCATCAGGCTGACAAGCATTCCCTTGAGGACAATTATACCTGTCGATTTGGTGTTCATTGTCCTTTCCCTCAAGGCTGACTTAAAATCAATTTTGTATTTTTTCCGGAAGACGGAAATAAGGATGTCTATTGCCATGTAAAAAAGGAACACCCCGCCGAGAATCCCTATTATCCTTGAAACAATTGGATTCTCAAGGTATTTTAACAGTCCGAGGAAAAAGGCGGCAACAACTGCCAGTTCCAGCAGGGCGTGACCAACCACTATGAAAAAAGAGGTCCAGAATCCCTTTTCGGCCACGCTTGATATTACCAGTGTAAGCATGGGCCCGGGGACAAGCGCCCCGGAAAACGCTACTATCATGGCCCCGAAAAAAATCTCGTATATCTCATTCATGGTCCTGTTTAATATGGGGTGGGTATTGTAATTCTAAGTTGCGCGGCCCTGCAGCGCTGCATGGCTTACAACTTTATTGGTCAGCCTTCCTATGCCTTCTATTTCGCATACAACTTCATCACCGGGCATAAGGAGCTTCTTGCCTTTTGAGAAAACCCCGACCCCGGAAGGTGTACCGGTAGAAACCAGGTCTCCCGGATAAAGAGTAATGGACTTTGAGATATAGGAAACAAGTTCATATACACCGAATATCATATCCCCGGTATTTCCGTCCTGCCTGAGCTCACCATTTACGTATGACCTTAGATTAACGTTTCCCGGGTCCGGTATTTTTTCGGGACTGGCAACCATGGGTCCTATGGGACCGAAGGTGTCAAAGCTTTTTGCACGGTACCATTGATTTTCATTCTGCTGGATATCCCGGGCGGTTATGTCGTTCATTATTGTATAACCGTATATATATCTGACGGCATCTTCAGGATTAATATCTTTCATTTTTATGCCGATGACTGCCGCAAGCTCGACTTCATAATCAAGCTCCTCTACCTGCGGTGGATAAATTATGCTTTCACCATCTTTTATAACACAACTTGTAGCTTTGGAAAAAAGTACCGGCTTTGACGGAAAACGGCCATCCTGTTCGACCACATGGGACCGGTAATTCATGCCCACGCAGATAATCTTACCCGGAATATAAGTATTGATGTCCATATTAATGTCAATCCTGTTGTCCATATCACCCTGCTCTACTTATTTTTTTACGTTCATGTATATATTGTATTCAGCCACATAGCCATATATTTTAATTATTTTATTGTTTTTATCAAAAAAAATGATTTAACACAATATTTACAGGTAAGCCCTGAATATAGTTGAATATTTTTTAAGAGTGGACTTAAATTCCTAAACTAAAACCATCATTTTCTGTCTCATCGATATTTTCTTCCTGCTGCTCCAA
>JAFGDA010000066.1 GCA_016932375.1 Actinomycetota bacterium
GTAAAATTGAAGTTAAAGAGGTAATTAAAAAAATGGTAAAAAAAAGGATAAAAATAGGGGTGGCGTTAAGCGGGGGAGCAGCGCGTGGGCTTTCCCATATAGGGGTGCTCGAAGTGCTTGAGGGCCTTGGACTGGAGATATATGCAATTGCCGGCACCAGCATGGGTTCCATAATCGGTTCTTTTTATTGTTCCGGTATAACCCTTGAAGAAATGGAGTCTTATGTAAACTCTATGGATTGGAGGAGTTTTTTACTTTTTTCCGACCTTGACATTACCCGCACAGGTGTGATTAATGGACGCCGTGTGGAGGAAGTATTGAAAAAATTCTTAAACGACAGGAATTTCAGCGACTGCCTTACAGGTTTTTGCTGTGTCGCTGTGGATCTCATTAAAAGGGAAAAAGTGATAATCACAGAAGGACAACTAATGCCTGCTGTAAGGGCTTCCATATCGATACCCGGTTTCTTCTCGCCAGTCTGTATGGACAGGGCGGTCCTGGTTGATGGTGGCGTAATAGAGCCCCTGCCTACGGCATCGCTTAAAGAGGTATTCAACCCGGATTTTATTATTGCTTCTTCCATAACATTTAAAAGAGACAGTGAAAAGTATAGTAAGCTTGATCTTCCGGAAATATTTAATGACTGTCCATCTTCCACTCCGCAGCCGGACGGTGAAAACTCCGGGATAGAAGGGCTCAAAAAAAGGCTCCCGGGCTTTCTTAAGAAAAGAAAAAAAATAAAGAAAAACAACAGATTGCTTACTGTCAATTCGGTTCTGGACAGCAGTCTTAATATAATACACAGGGAAATGACCAGAAGCTCAAGGGAACTGGCAGACGTAGTCATAGAACCGGAAGTAGGCGACTACGGGTTTTTTGATCTTACACGGGGCAGCGATATAATCCGCAGGGGTAGGAAAGCTGCCCTGGAGAAGGTGGAAGAAATAAGGTCTAAACTCGATTTATAATTTATTAAAATTTAGCCTGAAGGCAGTTTAATATGGACATACAAATCCTGCGGGCTCTGCTCATTACTTCCATTGCAGGGCTCTCTACTACGGTAGGCAGCCTGATTGGGCTGTTTTTTAAAAAAGAGAGTACAAAATTTATGAGCGGCGTTTTGGGCTTTACTGCAGGAGTCATGATAGGAGTATCTTTTTTTGAACTCTTTCCCTCCGGACTTGAGGAAATCGGGTTTTTGAAGTCAAGCATTGCTTTTATTATTGGTTTCATTTTTATATTCATTATCGACTTTTTTATTCCCCACGAATATATAGGCCAGAAAGAAAGGATAAATGACCAGACTGATAAAAGACTGCTAAGGACAGGCCTGTTTGTAGCTATCGGGATAGGCATTCATAATTTCCCGGAAGGTATGGCTACCTTTTACAGTTCGCTGGCTGACCTTAAACTTGGTATAGCAATAGCTGTTGCGATTGCCATACATAACATTCCGGAGGGCATTGCGGTATCCGCTCCCGTCTATAAGGCTACCGGGAGCAGGAAAAAGGCATTTTTATGGTCCTTTCTTTCGGGGATTGCTGAACCTGTAGGAGCAGTAACTACTGCACTTGTACTTTTGCCATTTTTAAGTTCAGCCATCCTCGGATACCTTCTTTCAGGTATAGCAGGTATCATGGTTTTTATCTCTATTGACGAGCTTATGCCGGTTTCCAAATCTTATGGTTACAGCCACCTTCCCATATTAAGTTTTATTGGTGGTATGATCGTAATGGTCGCCAGCCTTGTACTGTTGAAATGAAGAATTGCCCCCGACAATTTATGCCAAACGTTAAGTTTCCTTTTCCTTATAAGAATGTACTGACTTTTTTACAAGCTAATGATTTTTTAATAACTGCTTATAAACTGTTGGTGGAACATTATCAGCTGAGCTGGTCAATCCTGTTTCAACCTGCCGGCAACGGGGAATCTTTTCAGGAATTCTAATCCATGCGGAGCTCTTTCAAGTTCTCCTGTGAGGTCTTCGCCTGCATAATGTGAAACCTGGTGCCTGCCCTGATGCCACAGGAAGCTTCCGGTAACATCATATACAACCCCCTCATAAGCTACAAGGGCCTGCTTTCCATTTTTGCCATTATATTCTTTTAATTCTTCAATGTTAAAATCTTTTTTGGTCATATTCTCCCATTCCTGCATGTGCAATCCATGAAAATTGTTTTGAACAAATTATGGATTTGAATTAGTGTTTAACCGGTTTATGTTTATGTTCCTGATATTCTCAGCTTAAAGATGCAGGGGGTGCCGTTCCAGGATAATTCAAGGTTATTTAAAACAGCACCCGCTGTAAAAGTAAAATTATATCCCCGGCTATCTTAGGAACTTGCCCACGAAAGGTGAGGTCTCGCCTCTCCTTAAGAAATGCCCTGAAGGACCTTCACCAAGAAACTCGGAAAACCAGCTTTCATGTTCTATCTCTTCATTCAGGATTGCCTGTGCCAGGTCATAGGTCCTGTGGTCCTTTCCGGCAGTAAGATTACATATATGGGTATAACCTCTTACTGCACACCTCTCGGCTTCTACCAGCACTGTAAGTATTGCCCTTACATCCCGTGGATCTTCCGGCAGGGATGCCGGAGGGCATGCTGACATATCATGGAAGTCTTTCATGTTTTCAGGCAGCTTACCGTTCAGTTCATAGATCCTTGGTACCAGTGCCTCAAAATGGTTCCTGTCCTCTATTCTTGCAGTTTCTGCTATTTCCTTTAAACCTTCTCCTTCCAGGCCAATAAGGTTTGCCCTCAATATGGTATAGTAGTAGTATGTAGTAAGCTCAGCTGCAGCATTCTTTACAAGAAGATCGACAAGCTCGCCGACATTTATGCCCGCCTTTTCTACCATTTCCCTTGTTACCTTAGCCATTTTGCCTCCTTCGATAGTTATTTTAATTTATTATTCTCATGAAAAAATATGACCCGCCTGATTTATTATATTATATATACCTATAATACTAATTTTAAAAAAAGTCAAAAAATAGAATATCGAGATTATATTTCTTGCAATATTGAGAAGGTATCACGAAGAGACACCATGCCCTGAAGCAGAGTCACAAGATTAACAAATGAAATTACTTTATAAATTCCAGTGAGAAATCAACAGCTTTTGCAGAATGGGTGAGTGCGCCAATGGATATTATATCTACCCCTGTTTTACAGACTTCTTCTATATTATGAAGGTTTACATTCCCGGAGACTTCAATCAGGCAGTCATGTCCTCTTTTCCTTCTTACGGTATCTACGGCTCTGGTTATTTCATCAGTATCCATATTATCCAGCATTATTATTTCTGCCTGTGCTGATATTGCCTCATCAAGTTCAACGAAGTTTTGCACCTCGACCTCTATTTTCAGGGTATGGGGTATATTGCCCCTTATTTTTTCAATGGCTTTTAAAACTCCCCCGGATGCAAGGATATGGTTGTCCTTGATCAATATACCGTCAAATAGCCCAAAACGGTGGTTGAACCCACCCCCACACCTTACTGCATATTTCTCTATACTGCGCAGGCAGGGTTTTGTTTTCCTTGTATCGGTTATTTTTACATTATATTGCAGCGCGATTTTGCAAAACCTGGCGGTCAGGGTGGCTATTCCCGACATGTGCTGCAGGAAATTGAGGGCGGTCCTTTCTGCTTTTAAGAGAGAAACGGTTGCCCCTTTGATAATAGCAACTCTAAGCATGTTCTTTACCGGGTCTCCATCTTTTGCCAGCTTTTTAAACTTTATATTCCTGTCTACTTCTTCAAAAACAAACCTGGAAACGTCAAGTCCTGACAGAATAGCGCCTTCCGTCTCCTTACAGATGACATATGCTTCTCCTTCCTGCCCTGGTGGTATCAGGTACCTGGAGGTAATATCACCAAATCCAGCAAGGTCCTCTTCAAGAGCTCCACGTATTATCCCGCTGACTTCTTCTTTTATTAGCTTATCGTACAATTTTTCCGGGCCTCTTCTTGTATTATAATTTTTAATAAACAGCTTTTATTTTTATAGTGGAACATACCGGGTAATATGCTGGCTCAGGAACCAGGTCACAACCGGTTTAGTCAACTTTCTTAAAATATACCTTATCGTCTTTTAGTATTATGTGCTTTCTCCATTTTTTATCATCCTTCCCAGGAAAGTCTTCCCTCAGGTGGTTGCCCCTGCTTTCTTCCCGGATGGATGCTGCCCTGATTATCAGGTCTGCAACCATTAGCATATTGGCAAACTCCAGCACCCTGACATCTTTCCTGTTATAGATATTCTCATTTTTTATATGAAACCCAATAAACTTTTCTGCTGTCTGCAGGCTCTCAGCATGCCTTAATATGCCTACTTTGCTGCTCATTATATTCTTCAGGCTGGATATCATGGTATCAATATCTATTTTTGTTTCAATTGTAATAACCTTGTCCCCATTTTGTTTCTTCCCGGTACGTTTTTCATTATCTATAATTTTTTCAACTGCGGCCTTTACATTTTTTCCAATATCCGGGGATGACTCCCTTAGCCTTTTTTCGATATTCTGGTAAATTTTCCAGCCATATACAAGCCCCTCCATGAGGGAGTTACTTGCCAGGCGGTTTGCCCCATGTGCCCCGGTAGCTGCAGTTTCACCGCATGAATAAAGGCCCGCAATATTGGTATTTCCGTCATAATCAGTTTTTATACCGCCGTTCATATAATGCTCTGCAGGAGAAACTTTTATAAGATCCTTTTTAAGATCAAGGCCGTTTTCCCTTAATTTTGATATTATATTGGGGAACCTTATCTTAAGATGGCTATACGGAATATGAGTGGCATCCAGGTAAACAAAGTTGCACCTGCTCTGCTCCATTGTCCTTATCATTTCCTTTACTACAATATCCCTCGGTGCCAGCTCTTCCTTCGGGTGTCTTCCTACCATAAACCTGTTGCCACGGCAGTCCCGCAAGTATGCACCTTCACCACGCAGGGCTTCGCTTATCAGGAAAAGCCCTGAATCCCTGGTCCTGAAAACGGTAGGATGGAACTGAACAAATTCGATATCCATTATTTCTGCTCCGGCCCTGAATGCCATGGCAATGCCATCCCCGGTGGATATGGGAGGATTGGTAGAGAGTTCATAAAGCTGGCCTATGCCCCCGCTTGCTATTACCACATTTGAAGTTGGGAACACTTCAAGTTTTCCGCTTTTAATATCCATTCCCATAACCCCGATACAACGGTCTTTCCCTGTAAGTATATCAAGGGCAAAATATTCAGGGTAAAAGTCTATAAGTTTAAGGCTCCTCGAATGTGAGACCAGTTTCTTCTCGATCTCCTCACCAGTAGCATCACCTCCTGCATGCAGCACCCTTGGGAAGCTGTGGCCACCTTCAGTTGTAAGGCTTATCTCACCTTCGGAAATATCGAACTTTACCCCTGCTTCTATAAGGTCTTCTATCATACCGGGAGCATTTTTAACCAGGATCCTGACAGCTTCCCTGTCACAGAGGCCCTGACCCGCAGTCAAGGTATCCCTGTAATGTGTTTCCCAGAAATCAGGTTTCTTTATGGCTGCGGCCACACCGCCCTGTGCATACCAGGTTGTGGAATCGGAAAGTGAACTTTTGGTTAATACTTTTATATTATGATCAGCAAGACGCATGGCAGTCGAAAGCCCGGCAATTCCGCTTCCTATTATCACGCAATCAGTATAATCACGGATATTTTCTATATACGAGGGATTTACAAGGAACCTTTTTATCATCTCATTTCCCCGGTATCAGGTTATGGTTATCATCCTGTCAATTGCCGCCCTGGCTTTTTCGGCAGTTGTGGAAGGGATTTTTACTTCAAATATTTCATCCTCAAGGGACCACAAAATTTTCTCAAGATTTATAAGCTTCATGTCAGTGCATATTGCTTCGGCTGTAGCAGGATAAAAAGTCTTTTCAGGATTTTCTTTCTTTAACCGGTGTATAATGCCTGTTTCAGTACCGATAATAAAATCCTTATTTCTGGATTCTTTTATGTATCTTAACATGCCTCCTGTGGATTTTACACTGTCTGCAAGGTCTATAACCTCCGGCGTATTTTCAGGGTGAACAACAACCAGTGCGCCAGGATGTTCCTTTTTCATTTTTATTATTTGCCTTGCGCTTATCCTTATGTGCGTAGGGCAGTGGCCGTTCCAGAATATCATTTCCCTTCCGGTAATTTTTTGGGCATATTTTCCCAGATTTTTATCGGGAATAAAGATTATTTTCCTGTCCTGAGGTATGGAATTAACAATTTTTACCGCATTTGCAGATGTACAGCAGATATCGCTCAGCGCTTTTACTTCCGCAGTGGAATTCACGTAGCAAATTACAATTGCGCCTGGGTTTTCTTCCTTCAATTTGGCTAACTGGCGGGCATTGATCATATCTGCCATCGGACAGCCGGAATTCTTATCCGGTATGAGCACCATCTTTTCAGGATTAAGTATCTTTGCTGTTTCTGCCATGAAATATACACCGCAGAATATGATGATTTTTTTCTCTATGCGGGAAGCCTCTATGCTTAGTTCAAGTGAATCTCCCACGAAATCTGCAATATCCTGGACCTCTCCTATCTGGTAGTTATGGGCAAGTATGACTGCATCTTTTTCATTCTTTAATTTAAGTATGTTGTCTATCAGTTCTATTTTTAATCCCCTGCAATAAAATATTAGAAGATAAAACGTGCCACTTGTTTTTGTTATTTTAAACCATCATAAATAAAAATAAAATATGCTGGTATGCTGAAGACCGCTATATTACAATTTTAGAAACTTAAACGGGCATTTTAAACAGGGGAACATGCAAAAAAAATATTTACAGGGTTCCTGTGCATAAAGTCTTTATAACATTTTATTATTTTTATTTTAATGCTATTATTTCAAATTCAAGCGGTTTTAGGGTATCATGATGTTCTGCAAATCTAAATACTGTCAGGTATTTTATTGTGCGGGCCCTTGATTATGGAGCATCAAGGTTTCCTGTAAACTATTAGATGTCCCGGTTGTGTGCAGCAAATTACGAGGCCAAACGGGTAAATAAGGTATTTGGAAAATGCAGTAACGAATTAATGTGGATTATGCATTTTGGTATGCAGTTTTTTGCTCTTTATGGTTGTCTGCGTAAAGGAGCGGGACGCAGGGGAAATAAATGAAACTTATAATAAGCGAAAAGGAAATAGCAGCTGCAAGGATAGCAAAAATACTGGCAGGCAACGGAGTATATGATGAAAAGGTATATGGAGTGCCAGTGCATAAATTCAAACTAAACGGCCAGGATTATAAGGTAATTGGGCTGAAGGGACATATACTTAAAGTTGATTATCCACAGGAATACTCAAACTGGTTCAAGACAGACCCTATTGAACTTATTGATGCCAGTATTGAAAAGATACCGATCCAGAAGAAAATAATACAGGCTTTAAAAAAGGTGGCCGCAGAAGCTGAAGAGGTCATAATAGCGACCGATTATGACAGGGAGGGGGAGCTTATCGGCTATGATGCCCTGCAGATGGCTGCAGGGAAAAACAGCCAGCTTGTATTCAGGAGGGCAAAGTTTTCCGCTATTACTCCAAAAGACATAAGCGAAGCTTTTTCAAGGCCCGGGAAAATAGATGCCAACCTTGCTTTTGCAGGTATGGCAAGGCAGTATATAGACCTGATCTGGGGTGCGGTGCTTACACGTTTTATTTCCCTTTCAACATATCAGATAAAGGATAGATTTCTTTCTGTAGGGAGGGTCCAGACTCCCACCCTTGCCCTTGTGGTTGACAGGGAATTGGAAATAAAGGATTTTATACCAACCCCTTACTGGGAAATAAACCTGTTAATGGAAACAATGAAGGGTGAGGAATTTGAAGCGACTCACAGGAAAAAAAGATTTACCGACGAAAAATCCGCCCGCGAAATATTTGAAAGGATTGGGGAAACCGGAGTCGTTACGGGGATAAAAGATAGCCTTAAAGATATAAAACCTCCTGCACCTTTTAATACTACGATGCTTATTATGAGCGGCAGTTCCCTGGGTTTTACGGCCTCAAAGACGATAAACCTTGCAGAAAGCCTCTATATGAACGGTTATATAAGTTATCCGCGTACCGATAATACGGTATATCCCTCCTCTCTTGACCTTAAAGAAATAACGGGCATGCTAAGAAGCGTTGGAGAATTTTCAGAAATGGCGAAAGCGGTGCTATCCCGGGAAAGGATTACACCTTCAAGGGGAAGGAAAAAGAGCATGGATCACCCGCCCATATATCCTACCTCACCGGCAGACATGAAATGCCTGTCTCCCGACGAATGGAAGATGTATGAATTGATAGTAAGAAGATTTATCTGTACCCTCCTTCCTGCAGCAAAGTTAAAGAGCATATCAGCCAGCATAAATGCAGGCGGAGAGATTTTCATTGCCAGTGGTTCGACTATTATAGAAGATGGCTGGACCAGGTTTTACCCTTATTATAAGCATAAGGATGTAATAATGCCTCAACTAAAAGAGGGCCAGGAGTTAAAGGTCAGGGACAAAAAACTTGAAGGCAAGGAGACAAAACCTCCCTCAAGGTATACGCAGGGAAAGCTTGTAGAGACCATGGAAGGGCTTGGCCTGGGTACAAAAGCGACAAGGCATACCATTATACAGAACCTGATAAGCAGGGGCTACATGGGCAGCAATCCCCTTCAACCTTCAGAGAAGGCAATTGCAGTAATAAAGATGTTAAAAAAACACGCAGAAAAAATATCCTCGCCTGATATGACTTCGGAGCTTGAGATGTATATGGATGGCATAGCAGGCGGGGAAGAAACGAGGGAAGAAGTTGTTGACAGGTCAAGGGCGATGTTAAGGGAAGTGATGGCCAGGTTAAAGAATGAAAAAGATGAGATTGCCGGGGAGATAAAAAAGGGAATCAGGGAAGACATGGTGGTTGGAAAATGTACCAATCCAGGTTGCGATGGAGACCTGATAGTAAGGGTGGCAAGGAAAAGTAAAAAAAGGTTCATAGGGTGCAATGCTTACCCTGAATGCAGGCAGACTTTTTCACTCCCCCAGAAAGGTTTACTTGTTACAACAAGGGATGTGTGTAAACATTGTGGTTATCCTATTGTAAAAATCATAAATAAGGGGAAAAAACCCTGGGAACTTTGTATCAATCCCGAATGTCCCGGAAAAGATGAAAAGTATAGAAATTTCAATAATAAAAAACAAGGTAATGGAGCTGATAGCTGAAGCCAGTTTCAACCTGCCCCCGGATATCAGGAAAGCTTTAGAGAAGTCCAGGGAGTTCGAAACAAGCCAGCGGGCAAGGGATGTACTGGATCTTATCCTAAAAAATGCGGATATTGCCGCAAGGGAAAAGCTTCCTTTGTGCCAGGATTGTGGAAGGGTATATATAGGGATTGGAATAGGCCCTTGTATATGCATACCTGATCCGGAAAAATTAAATGCCCAGCTTGACCTGGCAGTAGCAGCTGCCTATAACAATAACTACCTGAGAAAATCTGTTGTAAATGACCCCCTTTTTGAAAGGGCCAATACCGGAGACAATACACCTGCAATAATAACGACTTTTTTTTCTTCCGGGCCGGGACTATCTATAGACGTGGTCCTTAAAGGCGGGGGAAGTGAAAATTGCTCCTATCTTTATATGCAGAACCCTTCCATGAGCCAGGAAGAACTGATAGGGATTGTACTTAAAACTGTCAGGGAAAATGTTACAAAATGTTGCCCCCCTGTCATTATCGGTGTGGGGGTGGGAGGCACTGCTTCGGAAGTCCCGAAACTTGCATGGAAAGCCAGCCTGCGGAAGCTCGGCTGCCCTTCAGGGGATCAGAGATACAGGGAACTTGAAAACATGATACTGGAGGCAGTAAACAGTACGGGCATAGGACCCCAGGGACTCGGGGGAAAGACCACGGCTCTTGGCTGTAATATAGAGTACGCTCCGTGCCATATCGCTACAATGCCTGTTGCGGTATTTATGAGCTGCCATTCCACCCGCAGGGCATCTGCAAAATTATTGCCCGGATATGATTGTAAAGAGTTATGAAAGTGTCCCGTTTTTATTTGTTTTACCTGGATTACCGGGAGATATTAACAGGATTAAAAAATGTCAGCATGGCTGTATATTAAAAAATTGTTATATACATGATCAGGACTGCGAGATGAAAAAATATTTATTTTTTGATGACTATTCAGAAGGCGCCCATCCGCAGATACTGGAAGCATTGATAAAAACAAACTTGCAGCAGGAGGCCGGATACGGAGATGACATTTTTTCCGGCGAAGCAAAAAAGCTGATCAGCGATATTATAAAAGACCATTCAGCAGATATTCATTTTGTCAGCGCCGGGACCCAGTCCAACTTTATAATTCTTGCAGGCATGATGAAACCTTTTGAGGCGGTAATCTCTGCTGATTCGGGGCATATCAATGTCCATGAAGCAGGAGCTGTTGAAGCTACCGGGCATAAGGTAATCACAATCGCAAATGCTGAAGGTAAAATAAATCCCCGGAAGATTAAAGAAGTTATGGAGTTTCATAAAGATGAGCATATGGTGAAACCAAAAGTAGTCTATATTTCCCATGCTACGGAACTTGGAACCATATATACAAAAAATGAGCTGGAGTCAATTTCAGAATGCTGTAAAAAAAACGGCCTCTATTTATACCTTGATGGGGCAAGGCTGGGCTCAGCGGTCAGAAGCAGGGAATCCGATCTTACATTGCCTGATATAACAAGGCTTGTTGATGCATATTATATAGGCGGTACAAAAAACGGCGCATTTTTAGGTGAAGCCGTTATTCTGGTAAATGATGAGATTAAACCATATTTCAGGTATCACCTGAAACAAAGAGGGGCTTTACTTGCAAAAGGAAGGCTCCCTGGTGTACAGTTCAGGGAGCTTTTCAGGGATGGCCTGTTTTTCCGGATTGCAGAGCATCTAAATAACATGGCTGACAGGCTGGCATGTGGAATCAGGGATCTCGGATTCGGTTTTCTCGTGAAGCCCTGCACCAACCAGGTTTTCCCGGTCCTGCCGGATCCACTGATACGGGCCCTTGATGAGCTTTATGGTTTTTATGTCTGGGAAAAAGTGGATAAGGCCAGCTCCGCCATAAGGCTGGTTACCTCCTGGTCCACCAGGGAAGAGGTAATAGACGGGTTCCTGAACGATCTAAAGAGACTGGTTAACAGATAAAGCTTTCTTAATTTTTATTTTAAACAGATTTTCCTTCAAGGTAAAAGAGCAGATAAAAACTCCTAAAAAAGTTTACCTTGTTGATAGCGGCTTTTGTTCACAGCCGTTTAACAGGTTCTTCCAGGACTCTGGAAAGATTATGGAAAATCTTGTATTGCCTGTTTTGCCAGTTCCTCATTTGATGCTCCAAGAGCGCTTTTGGCACGATCCTCCCAAGATTTTGACTGTGACTTTGCTTCTTAAAGCTGTTTCAGGACCTGTCTTTCACTTGCCATTACCGAACCCAGTCCCTGGACAGCATTTTGAAGCTGTTCTTAAATATCGATTATTATCTGCTTGGCCATCTTTTCAGGGTCCTCAGCCTTATCGGTAAGGTCATTTCTGTTTGCCTTTAGCAGGTCTGCTAATCTTGAAAATATTGCCATACCTGATACCCCCCTGTTCGAAATGTCTATATTATGATTTTATTATAATTATTGCTAATATCAGAGAGATATTATCAGAATATTATTCATAATAAAATTTTAAATATATTCTTAATCATTTCTTTTTCTA
>JAFGDA010000067.1 GCA_016932375.1 Actinomycetota bacterium
GATCCGGATATTTTTGCCTGTGGTGATTGCTGTGGAAAAAGATCTTTCTTTAATAATAAACCGGTAAACTATATGCTTGCTTCAATTGCAACAAATGAGGCAAGGATAGCAGGAGCAAATCTTTACAGGATAAACAGGTCAAATGATGGCCTGATAGGGACCTACTCAACAGTAATTGGTGAGACGGCTCTTTCAAGGACCGGGCTTTCTGTTTCTGAAGCGGAAAAAGAAGGTTATGACATTGTGGTAGGGGAGGCCGAATGTCCTAACAGCCATCCGGGGTGTATGCCAGGTGGGTGCAATCTCAAGATGAGCCTGATTTTTGAAAAAGGCACTGGCATAATCATCGGGGGTGAGCTTATAGGGGCAAAGTCAGGTGGCGAACTAATAAACCTTATAAGTGGATGTATTGCCAAAAAGATGACTGCTGATGACATATCCACATTCCAGATGGGTACTCATCCTGCCCTGACAGCTTCGCCCATATCTTACCAGATAAGTAATGCAGCAGAAATTGCAGTAAAAAAGCTCAGGGGATAGATGAATAAATTCCGGAAAATTCAGGAAATTATAATATTGGTTTACGACATCATCCTGGCCCATAAATTGATTTAAAGTTCCTGAGAAATGCTATATTATACTTATATTAAGTGTACTTAAGATTTTAAGTGCCGGAGTTTATGCCGGAGGGGAAAGAAAGATAGAAGACCTTATTATAAGTATAGTATCCTATAACAGTCTTGATTATTTAAGGGACTGCCTGGATTCAATATTTTCAAATCCTCCAGGCCTGGATTACCGGATAATAGTGGTGGATAATGCCTCCTCTGATGGTACCCCCGAATTCATGAAGGATAATTACCCGCGGGTCAGGCTTATTCGCAATCCGGTAAACCTCGGTTTTGCCGCTGCAAATAATATCGCAATAAAAAACACCTCATCCCGTTACATCCTTCTTTTAAACAGTGACTGCATGGTATATCCCGGTTCCCTGAATACGCTGGTTGACTTTATGGAAAAAAACAGGGGGGCCGGAATAGCCGGACCAGGTATTATAAACAGTGACGGGACCATGCAGCTATCATGCCGCAGGTTTCCTTCTTTTTTCGATGCGGCAGCTCATTCCGTACTTGCGCACATCTACCCTGATAACCCAGTTTCAAAAAAATACAAGCTCTCGGATGTTGACAGGGACAGGCCATTTAAGGTGGACTGGGTTTCAGGTTCATGCATGATAATAAGAAGAAAAGCCCTTGAAAATACGGGTTTGCTTGATGAAAATTATTTTATGTATGTGGAGGACCTTGACATATGCTACCGTATGTGGAAGAAGGGCTGGGAGGTGCATTACGTGCCTCATTCAAGGATACTTCACCATGCAGGAGGTAGTTCAAGAAAAGGAAGAATAAGGGCAAGTTTCAGGATGCAGAAAAGTGTTTTTTATTTTTTCTGGAAAAACTATGGTAAAAGCTGGAAAGTTATACTGGCGCCCTTCCTTGTGATGGTGCTTGTTTTCAGGTTTATAAGTTCAGTAATTGGAAGTGTCTTTACAGGGAGGCATAAAAGGTAAATAATGGGGCTCCTGCAGGGGATTTTATACAGGCTTGAAGATAGCCTTCCGTTAAAGTCCCTATGATTGTTTAATAAACTTTTATTTTGCTTATTATTTTTTATAATATTGTTTTATATTAATGCTGTATATTGATGCAGCAATATAACTGAAAAGTTCAGGAGCCAGGATTTTTGAGGGTATTAATTACAGGAATATCAGGTTTTGCCGGGAAGCATCTGGCAGGGCACCTGCTTTGCAGGGGGAAAAACCAGGTAATGGGTGTTGATGTTGCCGCCACAGGTCCGGCTTTATTAAAAGAGGCCGGTATGGTGGAATACCGAAGGGCTGATCTTACAATCAGGGCTGAAGTGGATGAAGTACTGTCCTTTTTCAGGCCTGAACAGGTATATCACCTGGCAGCCCGGAGCTCAGTGGGCTTTTCATGGAAGGACCCGGTAGCCACCTTCAAGGCCAATACCATCGGAGGGATAAATCTTCTTGAAAGCATAAGGGAAAAATGCCCCCGGTCCAGGGTGCTTGTTGTGTGTACAGCAGAGGAATATGGCAAGCCATCCGGAGAGGACAGTGCTATAAGTGAAGATGGCATAATCTCTCCCGGGAATCCATATGCTGTAAGTAAATCAGCCCTTGATTTCATGGCATTATTATATAATTCCGCATACGGAATACCGGTAATGGTTACAAGGTCCTTTAACCATATAGGACCCGGCCAATCCGGGGGGTTTGTATGTTCCGATTTTTCGAAACAGATTGCTTCAATAGAAGCAGGCATCCAGGAGCCGGTGATAATGGTTGGCAACCTGAAAGCGGAAAGGGATTTCCTTGATGTAAGGGACGTGGTAAGGGCATATGAGATGATTGTTGAAAATGGCCGCCCCGGCCAGGCTTATAATGTATGTTCCGGGAAAAAGATAAAGATAGAGGCGCTTCTTGAAATGCTTATTTCGTTCAGCACCCATAAAAATATCAGGGTAAAGACAGATCCGTTAAAATTCAGGCCTGTTGAGGTGGGGGCAATTTATGGCAATAACGCTAAACTGATACGTGAGACCGGCTGGAAACCTGTATATAATATAGAGGATTCCCTTAAGGATTCCCTTCAGTACTGGAGGAATATCATAAATAATTCAGCATCCAATTATAAAGACGGGTAATTGTAAATGATGGAAATGATGGTCAGGCCCCTGTTTTAAAGTGGTGCTGTTTTAAAAATTTGATAATTTGTAAAATAATAAGTGTAAAGGAGCAGACAATTGAAAGCAGTAATACTTGTTGGAGGAGAGGGCACCAGACTGAGACCTGTAACCTGTCTTAATCCAAAACCAATGCTGCCCCTGATGAACCGCCCCTTCATGCATAATTTTATTTCGTGGCTCATGTCGCATGGGTTGAAGGATATAATCTTTACTGCATGCTACCTGCCGCGCCCATTCATTGATTATTTCGGCAAAGGGGAAAAATTCGGCATTGATATTGCATATGAGACCGAGAAGGTCCCACTTGGGACATGCGGGGCGGTTAAAAATGTAGAAAAGTACCTGAAGGGCAGTGGACAATTCATGGTTTTTAACGGTGATATCCTTAGCTCACTGGACCTGACAGATATGATAAATTTCCACAAGAGCAAAAGAGCAGATATCACCATATCGCTTACTTCAGTAGAGGACCCGACAGCCTACGGGCTGGTGCCAATAGATAGTGAAGGCAGGGTCAGGGAGTTCCTCGAAAAACCCGGCAGGGACCAGATTGTAACAAATCTTATAAATGCAGGAACCTATATTATGGAGCCGCGTATTCTCGACCTGGCGCCGGCAGGAAAGAATTATTCCTTTGAAAGAGGCCTTTTCCCTGCGGCACTGGAAAAGGGGTTCAGAATATATGGTTACGTATCAAGCGCTTACTGGCTGGATGTCGGGACGCCAGAAAAATACCTTGCTGCACATCATGACATAGGACTTGGAAAAATAGAATTTGATTATCCCTATCCTGAAATCGAACCCGGTATATATGGGGGGACAAACGTAAGTTACAACAGGGAGAGTTTTTCAAAAGGACCGGTAGTTATTGGCGACAATACGGTCATAGAAAAAGGGGCAAAAATAGAACCGCTTACAACAATAGGTAAAAACTGTCACATAGCATCCGGAGCCAGGTTATGTGGATGTGTTATTTTCAACAACTGCCGCATAGGGAAAGGGAGCCAGGTTTCAGGTTCCATAATATCCAATAGTGTAACCCTGGGAAATGATGTCATTGTTGAAGGCTGCTCAATAATAGGGGATAATACGCAAATAAAAGACGGTAACATACTTAAAAATGGAATAAAGATAAATATCAATTCAAAAATAGTTAGGGGACAGATATTCTTTTAATAATGGCAGGTAAGGCTTTTTTGGTTTTTGATTTAGTTAATAAAAGGCGGGAGGAAAAATGAGAGCGCTTATAACAGGTATCACCGGCCAGGACGGATCATATCTTGCAGAATTTCTTCTTAAGAAAGGCTATGAGGTATATGGCATGCTCAGGAGGTCCTCGGTAGAAAACCTTTACCGCATCGAACATATAAAGGATGACATAAGGTTTGTCCAGGCAGATCTTCTTGACCAGCTTTCAATTGTGGATGCGCTTAAGGAAGCAAGACCTGATGAGCTCTATAACCTGGCCGCAATGTCTTTCGTTCCCACTTCATGGAAACAGCCGGTGCTCACCGGGGAGTTCACGGGCCTTGGGGTAACAAGGGTACTTGAGGCAATAAGGCTGATGGACAGGGATATAAAATTTTACCAGGCTTCAAGTTCCGAAATGTTCGGAAAGGTAAGGGAGGTGCCACAGAAGGAAACAACGCCATTTTATCCAAGAAGCCCTTACGGGGTAGCAAAGACTTACGGGCATTACATGACTGTAAATTACCGTGAAAGTTATGATATGTTCTGCTGCAGCGGGATACTGTTTAATCATGAATCCCCACGGAGGGGCCTCGAATTTGTCACAAAAAAGATTACCTATAATGCCGCAAAAATAAAGCTCGGCCTTGCAGACAGCCTGTACCTCGGGAACCTTGATTCCAAAAGGGACTGGGGCTATGCGGAGGATTATATCGAAGCCATGTGGCTTATGCTCCAGCAGGGAAAACCCGATGATTTTGTAATAAGCACGGAAGAGACCCATTCGGTAATGGAATGGGTCCAGGGTACTTTCGAATGCCTTGATATGGACTGGGAAAAATACGTAAAAACAGACCCTAAGTACCTGAGGCCCGCCGAAGTGGATCTTCTTGTAGGTGACAGTTCAAAGGCGAGGGAAATACTGAAGTGGAAACCGGGGGTGAATTTTAAGGAACTGGTAAAGATTATGGTGGAATATGATTACAACCAGTTGAAAAGCCGTATTTAGCCGGGGCTTTAACGGTAACCCTGTAATGGATCATACCAATCAGCAGGTCGGAAAAAATCAAAAAAGAAGAGAGAAAAATTTGGAAAAAGAAGAGATTAAATTTGGAACGGATGGCTGGAGAGGGATAATATCTGCAGACTTTACCATGGAAAAGGTCAGGATGGTGACCAGGGGTGTATGCAACTATCTTAAAAAAAAGAAAGGTACTTCCCCTCAAAAAAGCAAGGTAGTGATAGGCTATGATACAAGATTTCTTTCAGGCCGCTTTGCAGCAGAAGCGGCAGGCGTATTCAGCGCCAGTGACGTGAAAGTACTGCTCTCAGATAGATTTGTGCCGACGCCTGTCGTATCCAATGCTGTGTTAAAAGAGAAGGCCGATCTTGGTATCATGATAACTGCCTCGCATAATCCATACTATTACAATGGCTATAAGATAAAGGGCCCCTTTGGCGGGTCTGCAACAATGGACATAATCAGTGATGTTGAAAAAGAAGTCAATCTTGTGCTCAACGACAGAAACAGTTACATGGGAGCGGCAGAAGACGGGATAATAAAAGGAAAAAATATAAAAAAAGTTGACTTTACGGGAATGTATATCGACCATGCAATGAACATGATAGAACCGGAAGTGCTCAGGGGCTTTGATTTTAAACTGCTTTTTGAACCCATGTATGGAGCATCCCAGGATATTTTTATCAAGATACTCAAATCCTTAAAGGCCGCCAATATTTTTACAATACATAGTGAATTGAACCCGGGTTTTGGCAATATTAATCCGGAGCCAATAGGAGAAAACCTGGATGAGGCAGCTGGGATGTTGAGACAGAAGGGTTGTGAACTGGGGATATGCCTCGATGGTGATGGTGACCGCATAGGGGCCTTGGGGGAAGATGGGAACTATATAAGCTCCCATCATATTTTTGCCCTTGTCCTCTGGTACCTTGCTGCACGGAAAAAATCAACAGGGAAAGTTATAAAGACAGTTACCGTTTCATCAATAATCGAGCGTATCTGCGGGGAATTCGGCCTGGAGGTTATTACCACCCCGGTAGGGTTCAAATATATTGGAGAGAAAATCCTTGAGGGTGGGGTTATCATGGGTGGAGAGGAAAGCGGCGGATTATGGGCGGAAGGCAACATACCCGAAAGAGACGGGATGATAATGGCCCTTCACCTTATGGAAATAATCTGCAGGGAAGGCTGTTCAATTAACAGGTTGCTTGATGGCATATATGACCGTTATGGTTATTTTGAATATATGAGAAATGATTATCAAGTCAGCCCGGGGCAAAAAGAGCGGCTGGAGGTCCTGCTGTCAGGCGGGATACCGGAAATTCTAAAAGATGCCGGAGTGAAGAAAGTCGAGACTATAGACGGATATAAGTATATAATAGACCGGAGCAGCTGGGTCATGATAAGGCTTTCCGGTACCGAAGCCGTGGTAAGGATATACAGCGAAGCCGGAAACGTGAAAGAAGCCGGGCACCTGCAGGATCTCGGGAAAAAGGTTGTTGATATGGCAATCAGGCCTTAAATATTTTTATTAGAATATTTTTAAAGGGTAAAAAATTTAAAAAACGGAATGCATAATAATTTATGGAAGGATGGATTGGGATTGTATGAATATACTGGATGATCTTTCAAAAATTAATGGGATCGACCCGAAGGGAATGCTTGAAGTAGAAGAAAAATTTTACGGGCAGCTTATGGATGCAAAAAAGATTGCGGAAAATACTGGGTTGGGCGGACTTGTTTCCAGAAAGTTTTCCGGAGTTGCTATTCTCGGAATGGGAGGTTCGGGTTTTTCTGGAGATATAATAAAAGAGCTTGTCAGGGATGAAATAAAAGTTCCTGTCGAGGTGGTGAAGGGCTATAATCTTCCGGCCTGTGTAACTGAAGATTGGTTAGTGGTACCGGTAAGCTATTCCGGCAATACGGAAGAAACCATTTCTGCTGCCAGCGAAGCTATCCTCAGGAACTGCAGCATGATGATACTGTGTTCAGGTGGGAAGCTTGAAGCGCTTGCACGGGAAAAAGGGCTGGTCATGATAAAGATCCCTTCCGGGCTTCAGCCGAGAGGCGCTATAGGCTACATCTTTTTCCCTGTTTACCTGGCACTCGGGATCATGGGGCTTGTCAGGATACCGGCTGATGAAATTGAAGAGGCACTGGCCTTAGTAAAAGAAAAAGCTGCACTATATAACAGGAATACCGAAAGCAGCAGGAATCCCGCAAAGAAGATAGCCCTTGCAGCACAGGGCCTTATTCCAATAGTGTATGGGACAGAGGGGATTCTTTCAGCTGTAGCCTACAGGCTTAAGTGTGAATTCAATGAAAATTCAAAGACGCCAGGATGGTGCAATACGTTTCCTGAGCTGAACCATAATGAGACGGTCGGCTGGGAGAACCTTAAAAATATAACCCGGAATTTTATAATTATAGCTTTCAGGGATCCCGGCGAGACTATAAGAATGAAAACAAGGATGGATGTTACATTAAAACAGGTAAAGGAAAATGTATCCGCAATCCTTGAAATACCGGTGGAAGGTAAATCCAGGCTGGCCAGAACCCTTTTTGCGCTGTATCTCGGTGATATCGCCAGTGTGTATCTTGCACTTTTATACGGGACTGACCCGACACCTGTCTACAAAATAGAGTCCCTGAAAGCTGAACTGGCAAAGATTGATTGATTCCGGGAGCTTTTGGGTGCATTGTTTAAGTGAATCTTAAATATGGGGGTAATTGCATTATTAAATCACTGGTAAATGTTAATGTTGAACCGGTCCGGTATTAACCAGTTTTTAAAAGGTGATTTTTACTAAAAATAAGGAATAACTATCTGAGAAAGGAACAAATTTTATGGAGTATGATGTAAAGGATCTCGACCTGGCACAGGAAGGTAAAAATAAGATAGAATGGGCCGGCAGGGATATGCCGGTGCTTGAAGGCATCAGAAAGGATTTTGAAAAAGAAAAGCCACTTAAGGGGCTTTGTGTTGGAGCCTGTCTTCATGTCACTTCCGAGACAGCAAATCTCATGATAACCCTTAAGAGTGGAGGGGCCGATGTATCCCTGTGTGCCTCCAATCCCTTGAGTACTCAGGATGATGTAGCGGCCTCGCTGGTCAAAGATTATAAAATAAAGGTATTTGCCAAAAAAGGGGAAGATAACAAGACATATTATTCACACATACACAGTGTCCTTGACCAGGGTCCGAGAGTGACCATGGATGATGGGGCAGACCTGATATCCACCATACACAGTAAAAGAAAAGACCTTCTGAACAGGGTATACGGGGGTACGGAGGAAACAACGACAGGAGTAATAAGATTAAAAAGCATGGAAAAAAACGGGGTACTGCACTATCCAATAATTGCGGTCAATGATGCAAAAACCAAGCATTTTTTTGACAACCGTTATGGTACGGGACAGAGCACAATAGATGGAATACTCAGGTCGACAAATATACTCCTTGCAGGTAAAAAGTTTGTGGTTATCGGATACGGCTGGTGCGGACGGGGGGTAGCAGTGAGGGCAAGAGGAATGGGTGCCCAGGTTATAATCCTCGAAGTGGATCCTTTAAGGGCGCTTGAGGCAAGGCTGGATGGTTTTGAAGTAACTGATTCGAGAAGTGCAGCAAAAATGGGCGATATTTTCATTTCGGTTACCGGCAATAAAAATGTAATAGGTGAAAAGATCCTGGCAAACTGCAGGGATATGGCAATAGTGGGAAATTCAGGGCACTTTGATGTCGAAATAGACCTGACATATCTAAAGAAAAACAGTTCATCAGTGCGTACAGTAAGACCTTTTGTACAGGAATACATGATGAAAGACGGAAGAAGGATATATGTCCTGGCGGAAGGCAGGCTGCTGAACCTCAGTGCGGCAGAGGGCCATCCCGCAAGTGTCATGGATATGAGTTTTGCAAACCAGGC
>JAFGDA010000068.1 GCA_016932375.1 Actinomycetota bacterium
GTGATTGGCAGGCCCTCAAGTTTTACTTGCTTTCCCTTTCCATGAACCTTAGTTCAATGCCGCCGCTGATTCTCAATACTATATTCATTATCCAGACTGCAAATGTTCCTACTGCAGCATAGAGCACCGAAGCGACCAGCCCGGCAATTACGACCAGCACTATCCCCATAACACCGCCGCCTGCAAAATTCAAAAACCTCCCATAATTACCAAGGCCCAGGGATCCAAAAATATCATTTAAGCTTACACCGCTTACAGCAAAACCAAGCCAGGTGAGCAGTCCGATAATGGCCATGATTATTACTGCAACCACAAAGAATATAAGATAAAAAATAAGAAGGTATTTGAACATTGAAAGCTCACTCACGCTTCGCAGTACTTTTCTTTCAACAGCCATATAAACCTCCACAGGTTCCATTATTAATTAATAAAATATAATTAAAAAATGTTTAAAATATCAGGAAATCAACATAATAAAACAAAAATTCAGTTCCGGCCTTTGCAAAGCAATGCTTTAACCAGTTTTGACTATTACAGTACCAGTACTATTAAACTTTCCACGGAATAGATCTTTATATATGCTTGTATATAGAAACGGTTATCCGTTTATCTACATTTTCGTCCATTTATCTGCAAGTTCGCCGAGCCATGGAAATTTGTAATATTCACCGTTGTTTGCTTTCATGATGATGATTATCCTTATTACAAGCGCTGCGATCCAGATAACCGGATAGCAGAATGCCCCTATTACAACCAGGGTCAGTATGCTTGCAACTATATACAGGATTACCTCACCAACACCTATTACCAGTGACTGCATAGCATGAAACTTCACGAACCTGTTTTCTTTTTCAAGAAGATAGATAATGAGTCCTGACAACCATCCCGCACCTACAAGAAACCCTACATGTGAAACCAGCACTGCAATTTTGGGCTCCATACCAGTTGAACTCTTTTTGTTAAAATCCGGGTGTACCTCAGGTTTTTCTTCCGCCATTTTGTCTCTCCTCCTTATTCAGGGTAATAAATTACTATCTATTCCTGCACATTAAATCAATATAATTAATTATAATTCCGCCATATTCCTAATATACAAAACGCTTTTTCATGCAATATGTTTCCTTTTTGTATATTTAAATGCATTTACCATATTCATTTGTTGAAGATTATAATAACAGATTACTGGTATAAATTAAAACAGTTTGCTTATATTATCCAGATCAGTTTGCAATATTATCCTTCCGAGGCAACTATGGAATAAGAAGCTACTTTACTTTCCCCTTTAAGATCAATGACCTTTACTCCCTGCGTTGACCTTCCAATCCTTGATATGGATGCCGCCCTTATCCTTATAAGTGTCCCTGTATTGGAAATTATCATTACATCCTGGCCTTCTTTAAGTATGCCTGCTCCTGCCACCTTTCCTTTCTTTTCTGTTATCTTAAGTGTCCGGACTCCCAGTCCCCCGCGCTTCTGGACCTTATACTCAGACAGGGCAGTCCTTTTCCCGAAGCCATTTTCCGTAAGGACAAAAAGATCCCCGTTCAGCTCCTTTGCCACCATCATTGAAAGCACCTCATCACCTTTTGAGAGCCTCATGCCTATGACTCCCTGGGAAGCCCTTCCCATTGGACGGCAGTCATTCTCATTAAACCTTATGGCCTGGCCGTTACGTGACACCATGATGATTTCATTATTTCCGTCTGACTTCTCGGCTCTAATAAGCTCGTCGTCTTCCCTTATGTTTATAGCTATGATGCCGTCCTTTCTTGAACTGTCATAAGCCGTTATTGGGGTCTTCTTTATCAGTCCTTTTTTTGTTGCCATAATCAGGTACTGCTTTTCATTATATTCCTTAACCGCTATGATTGCGGCCACCTTTTCCTTCGGGGAAAAAGGAAGCAGGTTGACTATGGCTTTCCCCCTCGACATCCTGCTGCCGGTAGGCAGCTGGTGCACTTTAAGCCGGTATACCTTTCCAAAACTTGAAAAAAACATTATATAGTGATGTGTCGAAGCAATAAACAGGTGCTCCACAAAATCATCTTCTTTAAGGTTTGTACCAGTTATTCCCCTTCCTCCCCTGCCCTGCTTGCGGTAAGTGGTCACAGGAACCCTTTTTATATATCCTGAATGGGATATGGATATAACATTTTCCTCTTCAGGGATAAGGTCCTCTATGGCGATATCCGAATCATCGGTCGTAATATCAGTCCTTCTTTCATCACTGTATTTGTCGCTGATACTCTTTAGCTCCTTTTTTATTTCGTTATATATAAGGGTATCACTGGCAAGAAGTTCCTTTAGTTTTTTTATCAGGGCAATTATCTCTTCGTATTCCTTCTTTATGTTAGTCCTCTCAAGACCGGTCAACCTGTGCAATCTTAAATCAAGAATAGCCTGTGCCTGTACAGGAGTAAGCTTGAAGTTTTTTACCAGCCTGTCCCTTGCTGTCGTAGCATCCTTTGAAGACCTGATGGTCTTTATCACTTCATCAAGGTTGTCGAGTGCTATAAGGTAACCCTTTAATATATGCTCCCTTTCCTCGGCTTTTTTAAGCTCATACCTGGTCCTTCTTACCACAACCGAGTATCTGTGCTTCAAGTACTCTTCTATCATGCTTTTCAGGTTAAGGGTTTTTGGCACACCCCTGACCAGGGAAAGCATTATGACCCCAAAGGTTTCCTGAAGCTGGGTGTTCTTATATAATGAATTTATTATTACCGGTGGAATTGCATCTTTTTTAAGCTCTATCACAACCCTCATGCCGCTTTTATCAGATTCATCCCTGAGATCGCTGATACCTTCAAGCCTTTTATCCTTTACCAGGTTTGCAATATTCTCTACGAACCTGGCCTTGTTAACCTGGTAGGGCAGCTCACTTACAATAAGCTGCATTTTCCCCTTGCGTTGCTGTTCCTGGTGTATCCTTCCCCTTATAACTATCCTTCCCTTACCTGTTTCGTATGCCTCCCTGATTCCTGCTATGCCCATAATAACTCCACCCGTTGGAAAATCAGGCCCCGGTATTTTTTTCATAATATCTTTTATGGGTGCATCAGGGTGGTCAATAGAATATATTATCCCTTCAATAACCTCACCAAGATTGTGGGGAGGAATATTTGTTGCCATTCCAACTGCTATCCCTGACGAACCGTTTACCAGGAGATTCGGGAATTTTGCAGGAAGCACGGACGGCTCTTTTAACGAATTATCAAAATTATCAACAAAATCAACTGTCTCCTTATCTATATCCACAAGGAGTTCTTCTGCAAGGGCAGAGAGCCTGGCTTCCGTGTAACGCATTGCCGCAGCGCTATCACCGTCAACCGATCCAAAATTACCATGGCCATCCACAAGTATATATCGCTGTGAAAAATCCTGGGCCATACGTACCAGGGAGTCATATACTGCAGTATCCCCATGCGGGTGGTATTTTCCCAGTACTTCACCGACAATCCTTGCACATTTTTTAAACGGGGTATTCGACCTCATGCCCATATCCTGCATTGCATATAGTATCCTCCTGTGCACAGGTTTAAGCCCGTCCCTTATGTCAGGAAGCGCCCTGCCTATGATGACACTCATGGCATAGCTGAGGTAGGAATCCTGCATCTCTGATTCTATTTCAATATTCTTGATTTTCCCCTTTAACTCAAAAACCATTAAATCTCCTCACTATAAAAACCATAAATCCATGTCTAAAAAATACTTTTTATATATCGATAAATGAAACGCCCCTTGCATTCTTTTCAATAAATTTCCTGCGTGGCTCCACTTTATCCCCCATTAGAGTGGAGAATACATCATCCGCTATCAGGGCATCCTCTACTTCAATCTTAAGAAGGGTGCGTGTCTCTGGATTCATGGTCGTTTCCCATAACTGCTCGGGATCCATTTCCCCAAGACCTTTATACTGCTGCACATTTATCCTTTTACCCCTGTACTTTTTCTTCAGGTCATCCAGGTCCCTGTCATTGTACGCATAATTTACCTCTTTTGCGTTTTTGACCTGGTATAAAGGGGGCTGGGCTATATAAACATAACCGGCTTTAATAAGCTCTGGCATATAGCGGTAAAGAAAAGTCAGTATGAGGGTCCTGATATGCGCGCCGTCAACATCAGCATCAGTCATTATTATTACCTTGTGGTATCTTGTATTCTCTATGTTGAAATCCTCTGCAATTCCGGAACCAAGGGCTGTTATTATTGCCTGTATTTCCTGGCTGCTTAATATCTTATGTAATCTCGCTTTTTCCACATTCAATATTTTTCCCCGGAGGGGAAGGATAGCCTGGAACCTCCTGTCCCGGGCCTGCTTGGCGCTTCCGCCAGCAGAGTCACCCTCAACCAGGTAAATCTCGCTGAACTTCGGGTCATTTATTGAACAATCAGCAAGCTTTCCCGGAAGGGAACCTCCTTCAAGCAGGGATTTTTTCCTTGTAAGGTCCCTGGCCTTTTTTGCGGCATTACGGGCCCGGGAAGCATCCAGGCATTTATTTATTATCGTCCTTGCTACGGATGGGTTTTCACCAAGCATCTCGGCCAGTTTTGTATTAACCGTGGACTCTACAAAACCCTTAATCTCGCTATTACCAAGTTTTGTCTTGGTTTGCCCCTCAAACTGGGGGTCCTTCAGCTTGACGCTTATAATTGCCGTAAGGCCTTCCCTTACATCTTCGCCCAACAGGTTCTCATCTTTTTCCTTCAGTATATTGTTGGCCCTCGCGTAATCATTTATTGTACGTGTCACTGCACCCTTAAAACCGCTCAGGTGGGTTCCGCCCTCCGTAGTATTTATATTATTGGCAAAAGAAAATATGCTTTCGGAATAACCCGATGTATACTGCATGGCGATTTCCATTTCATGATCGGCATCCTTATTCTGGAAATAAATCACATTCTTGTGCAGGCAGTCTTTTTTCTCGCAGAGATAATTTACAAAATCGACTATCCCCCCATCATACCTGTATTCTTCCTTCTTGCCTTCTTCTTCCCTCTGGTCTATCAGGGTGATTTTCAATCCCCTGTTCAGGAAGGCCATCTCCTTCATGCGGCTTGAAAGTATCTCATATTTATAATCCAGGTCCTCAAAGATTTCCGGGTCGGGATAGAAAGTTATGGCAGTTCCGTGAGTCTTTGTTTTTTCACCCTTTACCAGATCCGTCACCGGTTTTCCCCTGCTGTATTCCTGGCTGTAGATATATCCGTCTCTCCTTACTTCAACCAGGAGCTTCTCGGAAAGAGCATTTACTACCGAGACTCCCACGCCGTGAAGTCCCCCGGAGACCTTGTATCCCGAGCCTCCAAATTTCCCTCCTGCATGCAGTTTGGTCAGCACGATTTCAACTGCAGGTCTTTTATATCTATCTATGTTCTTGATAGGTATCCCCCGGCCATTGTCAATTACAGTAACAGAGTTGTCCTTATTGAGTGCAACCATTATATTATCGCAGTATCCGGACATTGCTTCATCTATACTGTTGTCTACAACCTCATAGATAAGATGGTGAAGGCCGCGCGTGCCGGTCGAACCTATGTACATTCCAGGTCTCTTTCTTACTGCAGAAAGCCCTTCAAGTACAGTTATATCTTTGGCATCATAACTGGTTTTTTCCAAAAAAATCCCCTTCGTTGTTAAATATGCTCATTATTTATATAGATAAAAGGGCAACAAGCAATTTGTAATCTTACCATTCTACCCATTACCCTTTTCCCGGTAAAAATATTTAAGTTTTTTAAATAACATAAAAAATAATTTTACTTTCAATATTATACCACATTACAGCTTAAATTTTGCTAAAAACGGGGTAAAGAAATCATATATTTGCCCTGAATCTTATGGACTCCACTGCATCACTGGATACATACTTGTTTATCTTTTCTATAAGTTTTCCGGACATCATTGAAAGCTCATTTGCCCATGTGGAATTAGCCACCGATACATAAAGGACTTTGTTTGCAAGACGGTGAGGATGGGTTCTTTTAGCTATCCCCGGACCCACTATTTCCTTCCAGTGATTAAAAATTGCAGAACTTTTTAACATATCATGACTGTCAATCCCGGAAACGACTTCTTTTATTATGCTTCCTATATCCTGTATCCCATCCATCTTAAGTCCTTTTTGCTAAAAGATAAACTTTATATTTTCCATTAATAATCCAGTTGCGTAACAGCATTATTCCTTATAAGGTATTTCCTGTTAAAATCGACATCAAGATTATCAAGATAACTTACATTTGTTGCCGTAACAAATGTCTGGTAGCAGTCATTTATAATATGTATTAGCTTCTTTCTTCTTTCAATATCCAGTTCCGAGAGAACATCATCAAGCAGGAGGATGGGATTTTTTCCAAGGTCTTCCTTCAGGATCTGCAGCTCGCAGAGTTTCAGACTTACGGCAGCAATCCTCTGCTGGCCCTGTGACCCGAAAGACCTTACATCTTTCCCATCAAAAAATATTGCAAGGTCGTCCCGGTGCGGGCCTGTGGTAGTTGTCCTGTATGACAGGTCACGTTCCTGGTTACCAGCCAGCCTTGATTCAAATATTTTCCTTATTCCGCCATATAACTGTCCGTCTCCATCCATATGGGCTGGTTTAACAATCACGGTGTTACCACTTTCACTGTTAAAGCCATTATTTTCCTGGCGGTCCCAGCTGAATATATACTTCATATCTGCACTGGTTCCATTAAAAAAATCCTCTATATGGCTGCCGAATATTCCTTTTAAACGGCCGGCAAGAGCAAGCCGCCTTTCAATTATTTCGCTGCCATATTTGATAAGGTTTTCGTTCCATACCTCAAGAGTTGACATGTGGCTGGCAGTTATCCTGCCGGAGATACTCTTTATAAGACCGTTTCTCTGAAGGAGGACCTTGTTGTACTGAAGCCTGAGCCGGGAATAACCTTTTTCAATCTTCTCAAGGATAGAATCGAGAAAGTCCCTCCGCTGAGACGGGCTTGATTTTATTATCCTTAAGTCATCAGGCGAGAATATTACCGAAGGCAGGATGTAAATAAAGTCGGTTTTTTTTTGGACATATACTTTATTGACCCTGATTTTTGCCCTGTTCTGTCTTCTCATCTCAATCTCTAAAAGAAAATCATCATTGTCTCCGCCCGGTGACCCAATCACTGCCCTCAGCAGGCAGAAATCAGCGTCCCAGTTTATAAGTTCATCCTCCAAGTTGGTTCGATGTGATTTGCCTGATGAAAGATAATATATGGATTCAAGGAGATTTGTCTTTCCGTTTCCATTATTGCCAGCCAGGAGTACGGCCCTGTTTTCAAAATCAAGCTTTATGTGTTTATAGTTTCTGTAATTTTTCAGTTCAAGTTTCTTTAAATGCATTTTAAAATATTATATTTATATATGCTGCACATACTTGCTGGCATCTGTCCCGGCAATTCCAGGCAATGGTCCGTCACCGGACATGTCTTATCTATATATCAGGACCCTGACTCCAAGAGGCAGGGTCTCATAAAGCCACCGGGCATCGTCAACAGCCATCCTTATGCACCCGTGGCTTGCAGGGCTTCCCAGCTTTCCGGCCTCTTCAACCATCAGGTTGCCCTCACTGTCAAAAGGGACACTATGGAAAAGATAATCCTCAAAAAATCTCGTCCAGTAGTATGCCCCCATCCCAAATTTTTCCACCCAGGCATATTCTATCTTCTGTGTGGTGGTAAATTCTCCAAGCGGGGTTGGTTTTTCATCCGTACCTCCCGAACAAACCATTTCCCTGATAACCATATCCCTGTAGAAAACAAACACTTTCTGGATGTTTAGATCCACCTCAATCCTGAAGCTGCTGCTTTCATTATAGTCTATATCCTGCGCATCATTTTCCTCGATACCGGAACCAGTTTCCTGCCTGCTACCTTCAGGATTTATGACGCTGTCTTCAATTTCAGTATTGCTGTCATTGCCCTCGTAATAGCCCTGGCTGCTGTCATTAACCTGTGTTTCATTTATGTTTTCTTCACTTCGTGTGCCTGTTTCTTCTCCGTTAACAACGGCAGTATTATTAACGCCAGATTCCTCTACATTTCCGGTATCTGTTTCCCCATCCGGACTGCCATCATAGCTCCTATCGGTGCCATCTGTCACATCTCCGGCACTATCAACAGGAACAACAGGGCTGGAACCCATACCTGGACCAGATTCACCTGGATCCGGGTTATTTTTTGCAACAATAGAGAAATCTTCCTTAACGGCAGATAGGTCTTTACCTTCCAAGCCGGTATCTGCTCTTTTAGCTTCAATTCCGGATTCCGTATCCACCCTGGCAGAAGTTACAACCTTATTACCGTCCCCGGCAAAAATATAGCTATCCCCGAAATTGATCATTCTCTCACCCAGCACCATAATGGGTAATATTATAATTATTATGACTATTAGATATGCTTTCTTTTTAAGCCCGCCCATCGGATTAAAGCACCTTAAAATTTTGCTTTTAATATCACCGGCAAATATCCATATAATTTTTAATTAACCGGTAAATATTATATTATTGTAGAATTTTCTTAGAGTTATTAATATATCAAATACTCTTTAATTTAGAATAATATAACATTGCATATATTTTTTCCATGCAAGGAGATGGCAATATTGACAACCAGACACTGTATGATAAACTAAGCATTAAATTTGTGCAGTGTACTGCACAAAAACTATTATTTTAGTGCATTTAAATTGTAATATGGAAAGACAGTCTGTAAAACAAATCCTGCTGGATCAAAGACAGGAAATAAGCAATATCCTTGATACACAAATAGTCGAACGGGGAATAGAGTCAAAAATCAAGGCAGCTCTTGATGATAAATTAATAAAAGTCATTTCAGGAGTAAGAAGGTGCGGGAAGTCTTTCCTTGCCCACAAAATCTTAAAAGATAAGAATTACGGATATATTAATTTTGATGATGAGCGGTTATTCGGGATAAAAACAGGAGATTTGAACTACTTACTGGAAGTCTTAAGAGAAATAAATCCTGATTTTAATTATCTGCTGCTGGATGAGATACAGAATATAATGGGCTGGGAATTATTTATAAACCGGTTGCAGAGAACCGGTTATAATCTTGTAATAACCGGAAGCAACTCAAATCTCTTAAGCAAGGAACTTGCATCTTCACTAACAGGAAGACACTTTTTAATTGAGCTTTATCCTTTTTCCTTTAAGGAATTTTTAAAATACAAAAACTTTAACTTCGATGAAAATGATTTATATATAACTGAAAAAAAGGCAAAGATAAAGAGATTGCTGGGTGAATATATAAAATTCGGAGGTTTTCCGGAGCTTTTTAAAGTTGAATTAAAAGAACAATATTTAAGAGACCTCTATGA
>JAFGDA010000069.1 GCA_016932375.1 Actinomycetota bacterium
GATAATATAAACGGGGCATATATGCTAACGGAGCATATTGTAAAGCACGGTTATAAAAATATAGCCTATATTTCAGGCGACACAGAAGAAACAACAGGCAAAAAAAGACTGGAAGGTTATCTCAAAGCATTAAATGAATACGGTATCGAAGCCAAAAAGGATTTTATAAAAGTTTCCAGCTGGGATATTTCCGGTGGCTATAATTCAACAATTGAGCTTTTCAAAAATTCCGGGATGAAACCAGAGGCAATATTCCTTGCAAATTCCATAATGGCTCTTGGAGCAGTAAAAGCACTGAGGGAGCTCTCAATCACTGTTCCGGACGAAGTCGCCCTGGTGTCTTTTGACAACCTGAGCTTTATAGAATCCATGAGCGTACCTCTGACAACTCTTGAAAAGATTGATGATAAGATAGGGAAAACAGCTGCAGAGATCCTGTACAAAAATATCATTAATCCAGAAAAAAAAGAAATAAAAGAAATTTATATAAAAGCAGGATTGGTTATAAGGGAATCCTGCGGCTGTAAGAAAGGGGTAAAATAAATGATACTTGAAATAAAGCCGGAAGAAAGGCAGGAAAGGATAAAAAAAATACAGGAAGAGATGGCCAGAAGGGATCTTGATGCATATCTTGTACATTCAACTCAATCTGACTTTGCCAATGTCCTTTATCTTAGCAATCATACTCCGGTATGGGAGACCCTCGGTGTATTGATCCCCAGGGAAGGAGAGGCAGTTTTACTTATTGGACCGGAGGCGGAACCATATGCCCGCAGCAGAAGTACGATTAAAAAGATTGTTAAGATGATCGAATACCGTGAATCTGCAGAACCAGAATACCCGAATATAGAGGTGGGTAATTTCAGGGATCTATTCAATGAAATCAGTGGTGGTAAGGGGATCAAAAGATTTGGCCTTGGAGATTATACCATAATGCCTTTACCGGTTTATGATTCTGTTAAGAATTCCCTTCCTGAGGATGCCGAGATAATCAGGGCAGATGACATTATAGCAAATTTAAGAATCATAAAAAGCGAGATGGAAATAGTTTTACTTAAGAAGGCTCATGAAATAACAGAAAAGGTGCTGGATGAGATACTGGGGGAAATAAAACCCGGGCTTACGGAAAAAGAGGTAGCCGGCATGGTGCTGGAATCAATTTACAGAAATGGTGCAGAATGCGAAGCTTTTCCTCAATACATCTTCAGTGGGACCAGGACAAGGAATGCTATCTCTAATACAAGCTACAAAAAACTGGAAAAAAATGAAATGATCCAGATAAACATTGGTGCCCAGTACAGTGGATATACTTCTGCAATAGGCCGGCCTGTAGTAATTGGTAAAATGCCCGATGAAATGAAAAAAATGGTAAATTTTGGATTGGAGGCTCATCTTAAGACTTATGAATGGATAAAAGAAGGTGTTGTGAGCGGAGATGTAGCAAGGCAGTATGAAGAATTCTTTAATAAAAAAGGATATGGAGATAATTACCTTTACGGACCCTGTCATGGTACAGGAATATTTGAAGTTGAAAAACCATGGATGGAGACTACTTCTGATTACCGGCTAAAAGAGAACATGACATTTATGGCTGACACATTTGTATTCACGCCTGAATATGGGTTCAGGTGGGAAGACGGATTCAGAGTCACTAAAACAGGAGTTGAAGAATTTTCCAATAAATGGCAGCAAATAATAGAGCTGTAAAATACTGGTAATTAAAACCCAATAAATAATATAGAAAAAAAGGAAAGGAGGGCGATTATAAAATAGTGTTTATATATAAAATAAGGAGGTGGGCGCATGGGCTAAAAAGTGGATTTGTTTAAAATATTAAAAATGTTTGGAACACACTTATATCCTAAACAAATCCTGTATGAATTCTAATAAAAACATTGAGAAAAGTAAATCAAAGAGGTGAAAAGATATGAAAAAATCATTAATATTTGTAGCAATAATGCTGGTATGTTTTTTGGCCATATCAGTGTCTTCACTGAGCGGGTGCAAGGAAGAACCTGCTGCCACCGAAGATGAGGCTAAGGAAACATCTGAAAAAGTAAAAATCGAATTCTGGCTTGGCGGACAATGGGATATCCCTGAATTATTCGACTATATGACCGATGCAGCAGTAAAATTTATGGCGGAAAACCCGAATATTGAAGTAGAAGTTGTAAACCTGGCGTCAGAGACCTATTTCGAACAATTCCTGGCAGTAGGTGAAACACAGAAAGGACCGGATATTGTTTTTACATGGCCGGGAGTATGGACAGTTGAATATGCCTGGAAGGGATGGCTTGCACCACTTGAAGACTATATACCAGAATCTGAAATGTCACATTATATAAACACGGAAAGCGGCGATTCATGGGAAGGAAAGCATTACAGGTTTCCTTACTGGCTGAGCGGAAGACCGATTCTTTATAACAAGACATTATTTGAACAGGCAGGACTTGATCCTGATAATTTCCCTGAGACCTGGGATGAATTGATGTCAACCTGCCAGACCCTGAAAGATGCAGGCATCACTCCATGGGGATTTGGCGCAGGTACTTATGGGGGTGAGCATTTATTTGGTTTCCTTGGCCACCAGATGATGGATAGCCCTCTCGACATGATAGAAATGTCTCTGGGTGAAAAGAAGGATATGACCGATCCCCAGTTTGCAGTTTTCTGGGACAGGGTATACGAGATGTATGAAAAGGGATATTTCCCTGAAGACGCAAGCTCACTTACTTTATGGCAGGGACTTGAACTGTTTGAAAAAGGAGAAGCAGCTATGGCATTTATCAGCGAAGTTGCCATCGGCAGAGTTTCCGGGACATTTGGCCCTGAAAATGTCGGAGCAGCTGTAACTCCTGTTTGGGGAACTGGCTCCCTTGCAGGAAGATATGTACTGGAGGTTCAGGGTGCATGCATAACATCATGGTCCGAGCACAAACAGGAAGCTGCAGATTTTCTAATGTATCTGCATAACGAAGATGCAATGAAACAGCAGTATCTTGAGACAAAAGCTATTATACCCGATGACAGGTTCGACAAATCCATAATAACCGATCCTGCACAATTAAAGAATTATGATCTCCTAGAAGAAAATGGCATAGCTGATTATATGACCAATTTTATACCACCACTTGTATTAACTGAAGGTGTAAACGCCGGGATGGAATTGCTTATTGCTGGCGAGCTGGACGGAAAAGGTGTGGTGGATCTTTGTGAAGAAATAGCAGAAAAATGGCGAACTTCTGACCCTGAGGCAGTTGAAAACTGGAAGATATGGGCAGAAGAGGGCGGATTTTAGTCAATAAATAGTGAATATATACAAAAAGGGTACTGTTCCTTCCTGGAGGGAACAGTACCTAAAAAAAGGACGGTAATTTTTGCTTTATCGAAGAAAAATAATGCCATATGCTTTGTTAATACCTGCATTCATATTTCTAATACTTACTTTCTTCTATCCCGTGATAAACCTTTTCCAGCTGGCAATGTTCGGGAAAAAAGGAGATGGATATGGGTTTACCGGAATAAATAACATCAAAATACTTTTTGGTGACAGCGTTTATATAACTGCATTAAAAAATAATATGCTGATGCTGCTCATTGTGGTACCTTTACTGATAATTATCTCACTTGTGATAGCAGTCTTATTATTTGAGAAACTTGCAGGCTGGAAATTTTACAGGTTTGTCCTCTTTTTACCCTATATCCTTGCAATACCTGTAGCAGGTATAGTCTTTCAGTATCTTTTTCAGCAAAATGGAGTTTTGAATTTTTTACTCAAAAGTATAGGTCTTGAAAGTCTTGCTTTAAACTGGCTTGGAAGCCCGAAATATGCTATGTTTACAATCATGTTCATAATCATCTGGAAAGAAGTCGGCCTCGGAATTGTAATATTCCTGGCAAGACTTATGTCCGTCGATGAGACCCTTTACGAAGCCTCGGAGATAGATGGCGCAAACTGGCTTCAGAGATTATTACATGTAACTGTACCCCAGTTAGCAGCCCAGATACAATTTTATTTTATTTTTTCCATGATAACTATTTTAAGCTGGGTCTTTAACTATGTATATGTCATAACTGCCGGCGGACCCGGGCACAGTACATACATTATGGAACTTTATATTTATTATAATACTTTCAAATTCGGCCTGCCGCATATTGCCTCCATGGCATCCATAATACTTCTGGCTATAGTATCAGTTCTGATCTTTATACAATATAAGGTTAGAGGAGGTTTAATAGGCAGTGAAGCATAGCAGAGAATATAAATACAAGGTCAGCAGAGCTCTTTACAGGGTATTAAACCATACTGTTCTTATACTTTTATCCATAAGTGCAATAATTCCCCTTTATTTTTTAATCAGCACCTCCTTTAAATCGAGGGAAGATTTCTTTTTCAATAAATTCGGTGTCCCTGAAGATTTTTATTTTTCAAATTATCTTGAAGCATTCAGGGGAGGGGATAATTTCTTCCGCTGGCTACTTAACAGCACCCTTGTTACCTTGATAGCCGGATTGCTGGCTCTTCTATGCATAGTCCTTGCAAGCTATGCATTTGTCTACTTCAGGTTCAAAGGTAGAAATTTTTTATTTAACCTGACAGTATCATTAATGGTTTTCCCTCCTGTAGTAATAATCATTCCCCTATTTGTATTTATGCAGAAGCTTAATCTTACCAATAATATAATAAGTGTAATTATAATTTATGTAGGACTTATGCTCCCCGTTGGGATCTATCTTATCTCCAGTTTTTTCTCAACTATTCCAAGAGAGATACTGGAATCTGCCTTTATAGACGGGTGTGATGTATTTAAAGTCTTGCTAAAAATACTGCTTCCAATCTCAAAACCGGCAATTGTTACAGTTGTGGTGGTAAATGCACTGTTTACCTGGAATGAATTGCTAATTGCACTGGTATTCTTAAACAGTAACGAATCCAGGACCCTTATGGCAGGATTGATGTCATTCAAGGCCAGGTACAATACAAACTTACCTATAACTATGGCTGGATTAACAATTATAAGTATCCCCATAATAGCGTTATATTTCTTTGGTTCAAAATATTTTATTAAAGGACTAACATCAGGCTCATTGAAGGGTTAGAAAACGTTAAAAAACCATATTTTTATTACTGTTCTTAAGATTGTATCCTGGAGATATATTTCGGGTATGCTCTGCCCTGCTACAAGATCTTTATACCGTTCTGCCTGCAGTAAAGCTCATAAAGGACACTATCTTCCCTAACCGTCACATCTTCAAATTTTATGATACTTCCCTTTTTTATGCTTTTTTCTGCCGTACTGTTTTCAGCAAGGGCCAGGGGCAGGTATTTTTCCTTCTTTATCCTGCCGCTTTCCATTGCGATACCCGCAAAACAATACCCCCCTATCCTGTCCAGCTTTTCACAGGGTGATATATCTTTTTTTGCAATTGCTGCCACCCCGGTAATTATTTTATCCTTTACATTTATGGTTGCCCTGTTATCGAAGACTATATCGTATATTGAAAGAGGCGCTTCTATGTTCCCGAGATGATATGGAGTATAAAGTATATAATATGGTCCTTTACCCATTTTTAAATAATCAAGCTCCCTTATTATTGACTCCTGGCTGGATGTAAAAACGGTAAATACACCCGGAGCCACATCCCCGATCACATAATCAATAACAGGAGTTTTCCCAAGTATGCCTCCATCGGTTTCTGGTATAAGGGTACCGGCTAAATCTTCAAGGTTAATCTTAGGGCCGTGCATACCATCCATATCGATAGGGATTCCGGTTGCATTTGAAAGAATTGCCATCTCAAGCATTGTCTTTGTCCCATCGACAAAAGATGTTATGCCCTGCCCACTGACTCCCAGTTCCGCAGATTTTTCGTTAAAATCATCCGGATTGGAATAAATATTTAAGGGGTTGTTCTTACCTTTTCCCGCGCAAACAACATCCAGTCCCAGCTTAATACAATAGTTGACCAGGTTCAAGGTAACCGCCGGCTCATCCCCGGCTCCTACACTGTATATCACTCCTTTTTTTTCCGCGAGGTCTTTAAAATAATCCCCGATAAGGACTTCCGAGGCAGCATTCATATTTATTAAATTTTTATTACTGGATAACGACTTAAAAATCAACTCTGCTGCAGCCTCGGTATTTGATTCAGTCACAAGTACCACATCTGAATCAATACTTAAAAATTCCCCGAGGTCAGGGACCGCAAGGTTCTTGCCTATTTTTGCCTCTCCTAGCATTAATCCGGCCTTATCCTTATCCGGGTTATACAGGCCTTTTATTTGAATGTTTTTAAGGTTTCCAACCTGTTCTATTAGTGTCGAGGTCCTCTGTCCCGTATCTGTTTCAGGGCTGCCGGCAACCAATACTCTTATGTTTTTGCCATAATTTTTCATATATTCCCTTAATTCTTTAATAATTCACAAAAATTGATAATTTTCTTTATACAAAAAAAATTTTTTGATGTATTTTTCCCATGTTTTTCCACTGATATCCATTTCAAGTTACAGTCTAAACTACATCTCAACAAAATAAGTCAGGCTTTCGGGTGAATCCGGGTTTAAATTCCTGCTCAATGCCCTGTAATAACTTATTAGCTGGATTACAGGTAAAAACAATATGCCCCTCACCCATTCACTGATATTGAATCCAATTTCAACAATATTATCCGTTACATTAAAAAACTTTTCCGGCACTTTATCACCCAGGATTAATAATTTTCCACCCTGTCCGGAGATTTCCCGTGCCAATTTAAGTTCATGCTCAACAGAACTGTCGGACAGTATTAAAATTACCATTGAATTCTTATCCACAACAGCCCTTGGCCCGTGCCTGAAGTCAAATGTGTTAAAGCAGTCTGCCCAGCTTACAGTCATCTCAAGCAGCTTAAGCTTCATTTCCCTGGCCAGTCCGAAATTAGGGGTGTTTGACAATATAAGGAATTTGTCAATATTTTTATCTTCTCCAATACTTTTGCTTAATCCGTCATACCTCTCAATCAGGTCTTTCCCGGCTTCCGGTATCTTCCTTACCAGATCCCAGCTGACCTTTTCCCCAAGCCCATTAAAGATTAGAAGTGGCAGCAGGGCCATTGAAGTTAAGGATTTGGTGGTCACCACTGCTTCATCCCTTGCAAACTTTAAAGAAAAGGAAAGATCGCAATTATTATACAGGTAACTATCCTCATGGCATGTAATTCCAAAGGTTTTTGACAGGTTCCTGTTTTTAATAAATTTAAGTGCATTTACAGTTTCCGTAGTATTGCCTGAACGGGAATACAGGAAAGTCACTGGATTTTTTAAGGTTTTCTTTCCGTAAATCTGGTCCCCGTAGAAGCATATTTCAGAAGCCTGGTAATCAAGCGAGCACCTGTCCAAAAAAAACTCACCTGCATTCCTTGAATAGACAGAGGCATTATACCCCGACCCGCAACCAGTGAATATGAAACTGCCAAAACTGCCAAAATAATCATTCAGTGTTTCCTTTTTATTTTCATACTCATTTATTAATTTCTCCCAGGTTTGTGGCTGGTCATATATTTCCTTATAAACTGCATATTTTTCCATCCAGATGCTCCTTTCAAATGTTATTATTTTTTTAAATTTTAAAAATTAGCCCTTGACGGCTCCGGAGGTTAGCCCCTTGATGATATACCTTCCGAATATCAATGTAATTAAAACAGGTATTATTGCCCCTATTACACCGCCCGTTGCCATCAATCCATAATCAACATATTGTTTTCCGGTAAACTCGGCTATTGCCACAGTTATGGTTTTGGCCTTGCTGGTTGTAAGAATCAAGGCAAATAAAAATTCCTCCCAGGACATCAGAAAAGCCAGAATTCCATTTGCTACCAGTCCCGGGGTTGAGAGAGGTATTATTATCCTGAATAGTGCCCCGATCCTGTTGCATCCATCTATCATGGCTGCTTCTTCGAGATCAGCAGGTATGGTTACAAAATATGACCTCATCATCCAGATTACAAATGGAGTAATAAATGAAGAGTAGAGCAGGATTAAGGAAATTACAGAATCAAGCATGTCAAGTTTACTGAATATAAAATAAATGGCTATTATTATTACTATGGGGGGAATCATATTAGTAAAAAGAAAAAACTGTAATGTCATATTTTTCCTGGGAAATTTCAACCGGGCAAAAGCATATCCTGCAAATGTCCCTATGACCAGGCATACAATGGTTACACCTGAAGACACTATAAAACTATTTATAATTCCTCTTTTAAATGCTACCACTTTTGTATCGTCTGAGGTAAAAATAGCCTTATATCTTTCGAATGTAGGATTTTCCGGTATGAAATGAACAGGTACCGAGAGAAGCTCCTTATTGGTAGATATACTTGATATGATTGTCCAGAGAAAAGGGGCAATAACACAAAACATTATAATTATTATTGCTATATATAAAAATATTCTTTTAAGCCTGAATTTAATTCTTCTCATAATTATTTTAAATATAGCCTTACTTTTATTAATAATTATCCGTATTTTTAAGACTTCTTATATAAAGATATGACAGCAGGCTCATAAAAAATACTATTATATATGCTATTGCCGAACCCCTGCCGACATTCAGCTGGCTGAATGTTTCCAGATAAGTGAAGTAAGATATGACAGTTGTCTTAAATGCTGGCCCTCCCCTGGTCATTACAAAAATCAGGTCAAAAACTTTAAAAGCTTCAAAGGTCCTCAGTATCAATACAACAATTATTGTAGGCTTTATTAAAGGAATAGTAATACTAATAATCCTTCTAAGCGGGTTTGCGCCATCAATCTTTGCTGCTTCATATAAATCATCCGGGATAGTCTGAAGGGCTGCAAGAAACATAATTGCAACCAGGGGTGTGTATTTCCAGACATCTGCTATTATTACGAGCATCATCGACCAGAAAGGATCGGATAACCATACCCTGTATTTTTTTATTATCCCAAGTGTATATAATATTGAATTTAAGCTCCCGTACTCGGAATTAGCAATCCACTTCCATACAGTTGCATTCACAACCGGAGGTACTGCCCAGGGTATTATTATCAAAGTCCTGACCAGCCATTTACCGATGAATTCCTGGTTTAATACCAGGGCTACTATGAATCCAAGAAGAAGCTCCAGGCCTATTGAAAAAACAGTAAAATATACAGTGTTAAGTAAAGACTGCCAGAAATAGCCATTTTTTAAGACATCTATATAATTTCCCAATCCATAAAAATCCCTCAGGTGCGGAAAAGCCAGGTTATAATCAAAAAAACTCTGGTACAATGCATTTATTAGTGGATATATTACGATGGCAAAAATAATTATTATTGCCGGTATTATTAATATAAAAGCAAGCTTTTTTTCTGATAGACCTTTTCTCATATTCCTATTTTATTTTTTCTTATAATCAGGCAGTAGAAGGTTAATTATTAATTAACCTCCGTCCTCCCAAACCGCCATATGTACCGCCCAGTATACGGCATTTGGATAATTCAACGAATTAAACTTCATATTTCTACCAGATCTTTTACCTTTTAGTCACTACCCATGCCGGGCGTACATTTTAGTGGGGTCTTTTTTTGATAAAATTGGTAAAAGACCCCACTCCATATCACTATTCTTCTATTCGCTATATTTTTCCTTTAAATCCCTGGCAACTGTGGCAACATCATCCAGTGCCTGCTGAGGGGTTTTCTGTCCCAGAACCGCATTGTGTATTTCTATCTGAAATGCCCTCGACAGATCCGAATACCAGGGGACTATGGGCCTGTTGACTATATATGCATATTGTTCCTTTGACATATTTACCAGTTCAGGCTGTGTTTCTATAACTTCGGGATCATCGAATAAGGACTTCCAGATAGGCAGTGCGTTTTTAGCATATCTCTTCTGTACATCCTTGCTGCTCAGGTACTCTACATATTTCCAGGCCTCATCAGGATATTTGGTCTTACTTGAGATCCCCATACCCATACCGCCATTAAGGGTAGCACTTTCTACAACTTCGCCCGGCATTAATCCGAGCTTCACATCCCCTGCAACCGTAGATTCATCCGGGTCATTAGCAAGCCCCCACATATATGTGAAGTTTACACAAAATGCTGCGTTACCCTGGGAAAAAACATTCCTGCAAGCTTCCCACGCACTCTCTGTAGATGCTGGATTTATTATTCCTGACTGCATATTCTCTGCCATGAACTCCAGTGCTTCCAGTCCTCCACCCTGGTTAAACAAAGGATTTAAATCTTCGTCAAAGAATTCACCGCCAAAAGCATACAGGTACTGCGTATACTGGGCTGTCAGGGCTTCTTCCTGCGCCCATTCATCTATAAAGGGATGCTCGACAATTCCCTTCTCAATTAACACTTCTCCCTGCTCCTTAAGCTCGGACCAGGTAGCGGGAGGATTGTCAAAACCGGCTTCTTTAAGCATCTTCTCATTGTAATAAAAATACTCCACATCATTTAGCCAGGGCATCCCGACTATCCTGTCTTCCCATACAACTGCCTTCAGGGCAGCGGGCCATATATCTTCCTGCATTTCACTGGTGACCTTGTCGGTAATATCAAGCAGGAATCCGGCAGAAGCAAACTCTGCAGGCCATACCGTATCAATTAATATCGTATCATAGCCTCCTGCTCCGGACGACAGGGAAGTTACAATCTTATCGTGAAGATTTTCATATGCAACGAATGTAAGGTCTACTTTTATATCGGGATTTGCTTCCATAAATTCATCTGTAATATTCCTTACATCTTCTTCACTGTAACCTGCCTGGCTCATAAATAAAGATGTCAGCGTCACAGCTCCCCCTGCAGCCTCTTCAGCAGGTTCCTCTCCTGCAGCTTCTTCACCTGCAGCCCCGGCACAACTGGAAGAAAGAATTATTCCTGCTGTAAATACAAGCACCAGTACTGTTATTATTATTATTTTTATCCTGTTCATCTTGCCTCCTTATTCCTTAATATCTTATTAATAATATGGAAAATATAAAACTTCTTCCCGTCAAACCACCTCCCTTTTCCAGTTTATAATTCTTCTTTCATCAATCTTTATTAATCTATAAATCAGTTCCTCCTTTCTATAAAATTATAAATGTCTTTTTTACCTTTGAAATTATAATTTCCCAGCTTAGTAGCCTGCAGTGCCCCGCAGGCACTGGCAAACTTTAAGGATTCTTCCAGAGTCTCCCCCCTTAAATAGCTGTAAACAAAACCGGCATTAAAGCTGTCCCCACAGCAGGAGTTATCCCTGAATTCAATTTCAAAGGGCGGCATGAAAATTTTTTTCTTTTTTTTATTATTTTTCTGGACAGCAACAGAACCTTCACTGCCTAACTTCAGTACAACCAGGTCACAATAATCCGAAAGGACATCCAGCGCATCTTCAATATTATTACTCTTTGTTATGTTCAGGGCTTCTGCCCTGTTAGGTAAAAAAACATCTGTGTATTCCAGGATTGACAGTATGTTATCCTTTTGCCATTCATTTTTAGGGTCTATTCCCGTATCAAAAGAAATAGTGGTCTTATTTTTCAAATACTTAAATATTTCAATTGTATGTTCCTGCAGCTTTTCCAAAAGATAATAAGAGCTGTAGTGCAGGTGGTTGTAATTTTTTATATCTTCCACCGGGACTTCCTTTATATCCAGATTCTTGCTTCCGCTGTTATAAGTAAGATAAATCCTGTCTTTATCAACGGGAAATAAAACTGTTATCCCTGTTTTTACTTTGTTACTCTTTATGAGACGATTCTTTATTTTTCTTCTTTTTAAATATCCATTAATATAATCACCGAAAAAATCGTCCCCTATTTTTCCGGTAAAATTTATATCCAGCCCCATAGAGTTACCAATTTTTACAAAATTAAATCCTGACCCTCCTACTTCAAGAGAAACATCATCCAGGTTAATTTCCCTTCCCAGGTTTTCACTGAAGCAGAACTCCCTTCCTATTCCCTTCAATGACAAATCTATATTTATATCTCCTATTACAAATATTTCTGGTTTATTACTGCTCATCTTAAATTCTCTTTTGCCATCTTTAATATATCCTCAATCTCTTTCATGTGGTCTTCACTGATAGGTTCCACGGGATCCGATTTTACCAATTCTACATATTTTTCAATTGCCCTTTCTTTCGTGGATTTCCTCCCATCCCTGGCCCAGCTATCCCAGTTTTCCCTATTAAGAATCCCCGGTGAATATATTTCCTTTTTAAAATGTTTCAAGGTGTGCTCTTCGGTTAGAAAATTACCGCCTATCCCTACTCTTTTAATTATTTCTTCCGCAATCGTATCTTCGCTGACTTCAAAAAAATTAAAATATCTTTTCAAAAAAGATAAAAATTCATTATCAATTATAAGCTGTAAAATTGAACCGCAGCTGTCCTGTCCACATATTCCCTGATGCGCCAGGATATCAGCTTTAGCATAAATACCGTTTAAAAGTGAAATACCCCTTTCAAAACCACTCTGCGCATCATCGATTAAATTCGAATCGGATAATCCCTCATTTAATCCTATGGAGCAGAACCCGTAGGACCTTGCCACCTGGGCAAGTGATACAGCCAGCAGGCTCTGTTCGGGTGAGCCAAAGCTCATGTTCGCCGTCCTTAAATCCATGCAATGAGGGATCCCCCAGTATGTTACAGGATTTCCCGGATTAATAATCTGTGATATGACGATTCCGGCTAAAATCTCGGCATTTTCCTGGACTATGGTACCGGCAACTGTTGCAGGTGCTGTCGCTCCCTGCATTGCCATAGGGCCAAACCCTATCGGCAATCCTTCTTCTGCAAACATCCTCAATATCCTCAGGCTTTCCCCCGTAAACTGAAGTGGGCTTATTGCTTCTATGAAGCACTGGCAGAAAGGATAATCCTTCAATTTACCCTGGCTACTCCTTAATACTTTCATTATCTCTATCTGGTATTCTGCTTCCCGGGGATTGGTGATCCAGAATGATACAGGTTTTTCCGTATTATTTAACAGCAATATTTCCTGTTCCATGCCCCTTGTATTTACAGGTATATCCGATGGTAAAATCAGGCTTCCAACTATATCTATATTTTCCAGGTAATTAGAAATCCTTATATATTCAGCCATGTCTTTTGAAGTCGCTTCCCTTCTTTCATCGATTTCAAAATCATAAACCATGTATTGTCCTGACGACGACATTATATTCGTCTTACCTTTCCCGAATTCAGCTTTATTGGCAAGATTCCTCCCATATAAAGTATAACCTTCACTATTTTTCGCATATGCCAGATATTCGTTTAACTTTCCCGGGGGGAACTTTACAGTTTTTGAACCAAAATCTGCCTCAAAGCCATTTTCCTTAAAAATTTTTAGGGTCTCCAGGTCATTAATCCTGCAACCTGTTTCCTCCAGTATCCTGGCTGATGCCTCCCTTATTTTCTCAATTTCGGTATCGCTTAATATTTCAACAGGTTTCCTGTTATTAACAATCATAGCCGCTTCTTTCTTTTTTATATATCTTTAATATTTTTTCTGTGATTTTTTCCGCTGAAAGCCCATATTTCTCAAATAATTCCTCAGGCAATCCTGATTCACCAAATGTATCTTCCAGTCCAATCCGTTTAACATATATGTTTTTTTCCTCTTCTATTGTCTCCAGGACCGCACTTCCAAGACCACCAATTATGCTGTGTTCTTCACATGTAAAAACCATACCTGTCTTTCTTGCCCTGTTCCTTATAAGGTCTTTATCGATAGGCTTGATGGAAGGCATATTTATTACCTCTGCACTTATATCATTCTCCTCCAGTATCTTTGCAGTTTTGAGCATTTCAAAAACCATAATACCGCATCCAATTAAAGTGATGTCATTCCCCTCCCTTAAGACAACCCCCTTACCGAGCTTAAATTCATAATTAATTTTATTGATAACAGGAACTTCCGGCCTGCCCAGCCTTATATAAAACGGACCGGGTGTATTTACAGCCATCCTTATTGCGGCCCTGGTTTCGACTGCATCGCAGGGGATTATCACATTCAGCCCCGGGATTACCCTTGAAAGTGCGATGTCTTCAATTGACTGATGTGAGGAACCGTCTTTTCCCACTGAAAGCCCTGCATGGGTAACAATAATTTTTACATTGCAATTGGAATGTACGAGGGTGTTCCTTATCTGGTCGTAAGACCTTCCGGGCGCAAAAACTGCAAGTGTGGAAACTACTACAGTTTTGCCTGTTTTTGACAGTCCGGAGGCCACGCCAACCATATTTTGCTCAGCTATCCCGGCATTAAAAAACCTTTCAGGATATTTTCCGGAAAACAAGCATGTCTTGGTTGAAATAGAAAGATCGGCATCCATAACCAGCAGGTTGCTATTCTCACTTCCCAATTCTACAAGTGCTTCACCAAATGCATCCCTTGTTGACTTTAAATCCATGATTCCCCTATATAAATTCTAATTTTTTATTCAATTCATCTATGGCCAGGCTGCATTCTTCCCTGCAGCACGGCTTTGAATGATATTTATTATTATTCTCTAAAAAAGATACACCTTTTCCTTTAATTGTATTTGCAATGATCACTGTTCTTGTACCCCTTGCTTTTTCCAGTGCTTCCTGTATTTGATTCAGGTTATGGCCATCTATCTCCATCGTTTCCCATCCAAAACTGTTCCATTTATCTTTTAAAGGTTCCAGTTTTATCACTTTTTCCGTTTCACCATCTATCTGGTATCTATTCCTGTCAATTATTACAGTAATATTTTTTATATTATAACTGGATGCGAACATTGCTGCTTCCCATACCTGTCCTTCGTCACACTCTCCATCCCCCACCAGGCAGTAAATCTGCCCATTTTTTTTATCATACTTATAACCAAGTGCCATGCCTACCGCCGCGGAAAAGCCCTGCCCTAATGAACCTGTTGAAATTTCTATGCCAGGTAATTTCTTGGAATCCGGATGTCCCTGGAGCCTTGAATTTATTTTCCTCAATGTGTAGAGCTCTTCTTCGGGAAAATACCCGCTCATCGCAAGTACCGTATATAATGCCGGTGCTGCATGGCCTTTGCTCAGTATAAACCTGTCCCTTTCGTCCCAATCCGGCATTGCGGGATTATGGCTTAATACCTTAAAATACAGGACGACCAGTATATCTATACATGATAAAGAACCTGCCAGATGTCCTCCCTCGACCTCGGTAGTAACTTTTATGATATTTTGGCGGGCCAGGTTTGCAATTTTATCAAGATTTTTTATTGAGTGGTTTTCCATAAGAATAATTTTTTTTATTATGTTAAATATTCCAATTTATAATGTTGAAAATTTAACAAATGATAATTGTAATCACATTTGTTAATATATTACACCATACCATTTAAGTCAAGTGAATTAAAGTGAAGATACTGTCAAGTCTTTTGTGTAAATTCTTTTACAGGCTTATTCTCCCAAACTTTATTTAAATGGGACACCACCCCATAAATAATC
>JAFGDA010000070.1 GCA_016932375.1 Actinomycetota bacterium
CATTGATATACAGAAAGTCAAGAATAGCGAGTTTAAAGGTGTGCATTTTTAATTCTTAAAGTGTGCACTTTTAAAAAGTTGCTTACATAATTTTTATCTATCCCCTTCTTTATCTATCTTTCCTGTATCCCTCATATATATATTGGTGCATGGGTATGGTATTTCAATATGGGCTTCTTCAAATTTATCCTTTATACGCTTTTTAAGCTGCCTTTCCATGGTCCATTGCTCTCCTGCTTCTACTTTGCAGATTATTTTAAAAATTACCGCCGAATCCCCCAGCTCGCTTACTCCTCCATCCCCTAAGATAACCGGGCGTTCAAGAATTAACTTTCCATACTTTTGGTCCGAGACCATATCATCAAAAACTTCTTCAAGTACACCTGCAACCCTGTCAGTATCTTCATTGTAGCTGACAGCTATATCCACTACCGCCCTGGACCACTTCTGGGTCCTGTTGCCCAGGATAGTTATCTCCCCGTTAGGGATGTAGTGTACCGTTCCCTCAAGGTCCCTTATCACCGTTGTCCTGAGATTGAATCTTTCTACGGTTCCGGTAATCGTCCCCGCAGTTACGATATCATCCACCTGGTACCACTGTTCCAGCAATATAAAAATCCCATTGATAATATCCTTTATCAGGCTCTGTGCCCCGAAACCTATCACTACCCCGGCAACGCCCGCACCTGCCAGCAGGGGAGTGACGCTTATTCCCAGCTGATCAGCAATAACCAGCACAGCAGCTATAAGAACTATTATGGTCACCATGTTGGATATAACACTATTAAATGTAAGTGTGCGCTTTCTTAAAAGTATTTTTTCATCAGGGATTTTTTTTACAAAAAAACCGCTTAGCCGCCTTCTTGTGACAGTTATTATTATAAGTAATATAATAAGTACCGCGATGATTATAACAATATTCATCCAGTTCTCTTTAAAACTCTCTACAAGATTCCCGCTGAATATGGATGTGCCTTCTACGTTATTTGTTTCCATATGTGGTTTTTCCCCCTTAGTGTCCCTTACGGGCTATTGCCATTTCCCAGGCTGCCGTATATCCTTATAACCCTGTCCTCGTTTTCATCATAAACAGGGTGCAGGTGGCCCGTGAAATTAACAGCGGAAATATAAGGAAACCCCCTGTCTATTACAACAACGTTTATTGCTCCCTGCCGCTGGATTATTGACTTCCAGCGTGAGACAGGGATTTGCAGCCAGCATACGAGCAGTGCCAGTATCACCCCTCCATGGGTAATTACAGCTACACTGCTTTCTATTTTATTTTCATTCTCTGCCACTATATTATCCGCTTCCCGCAGAGCCCTGATTGATAACTCTTCAAAGCTTTCTCCACCCGCAGGCCTGTTATTATAAGGATCCCTGAGCCAGTTTTGATAATCCTCGTTATATTGATTATTTATTTCAGAAAATTTTAATCCTTCCCATCTGCCGAAATTCATTTCCCTTAAATCATCCCTTACTATAATCCTGTGACTTTCCCCCCGGGATATGATTTCAGCAGTATCCACTGCCCTTTTTAAGGGACTGCTGTAAATATTTGAAAAATCAACCTGTGACAGGTACTCTGCAGCAAGCTTAGCTTGCTCAATTCCGGTTCCGGTAAGTTCGGTATCCATGCCCCCCTGGTATCTTCCTTCCTTGTTCCATTCGGTCTGGCCATGTCTTATCAAAAAAAGTTTTACTCCCATTTAATCCTTTCCGGCCTTAATCTTTTGAATAATCTTACATCAACAATAAATTTTTAAGAATTTAAACTATAAGGTACCTGTACTGTTCCATAACCCTTTTCCGTAATTCCGGTGCCGGCAAAAATTCATATTTTAACCTGCCGTCTTTTATGGCTTCCACAAAAGCGTCTTTAAGTGGCTGGCTACAGCAAGCGCATATTTGGCCGGAAATTTTTGCTTCACGGGGAACCACGATATCATTTCCACATCCTTCGCACCTTAAAACCTTTTTGGCCCCTGATTTTTTACCCCTTTTTGTAATGGGCTTTCCTTCTATTTCAACGATATCAAGTGCAAAATCAACAACTTCCGCACCTGATATTGCAGTGCCTATCCCAAAAGCATAAACAAGTTCATTCAGTTCGAGGATATCTTTTTCATCCAGTCCGCCGCTGACAATCAGTTTAACTTTTTTAAAACCCCTTAAATCAAGTTCCCACCTTATTTCCTCAAGGATTTCTTTAAAACTCCCCTTTCTTGATGAAGGGGTATCCAGCCTTATTCCAAAAAGCGACTTACCCATTCCACTGGCAACATTAATTGCTTCAAATTTCTCATCATTAAAGGTATCCACCAGCGAGATTCTTTTTACCGAAGGTTTTATAACACTGTCAAACGCTCTTGTAGCTTCAAGGGTATCCCCCATTATCAAAATAAGTGAGTGGGGTATCGTCCCCACAGCTTCCTGGCCGATCAACTGGGCCGCCATTACCGTAGAAACTCCATCGGCACCGCCTATATAGGCGCAGCGGTCCACCATCGGGCTTATCGCTGGATGAATCCTTCTTGCACCAAAGCTGTATATCAGGGCACCCGAGGCTGCTATCCTGCACCTTGCGGCCTTGGTGCTTATTCCGCTTGCCTGGCACAAAAAACCCAGCAGTGCGGTTTCATATACCCCGAAGTCAATATACCTTCCTTTAATGGACATTACCGGTTCATGGGCACGGAAAAAGCTCCCTTCAGGCATGCAGCTTACGGATATACTATCTACTCCCTGGAGAAGTTTAAGTGACTCCTCGACTCCTGCAAGGATCCCCCACAGGTAACCATTGGGCAAACCCCCTGCTGTAACCTCGGCCCTTACTACCGGGTTCTTACCTGCAGATTTTAAAATCTCCCGGGTCCTCTCGAAATATATATCAGTAACCCTGCCTTCTTTTATATCATTTTCGCCCGCTATGTGAAACACAGCTTCTCCTCTATAAATAATTAATATAATTAACGGCTTTAAAAAACCTGTACCATTAAAACCCTTAGTCCATCACCAGCCCGTTTTACCTGCTGCATGCGCTGCCCGTTACTGGCTGCAGTTAATACTAATGACCATATCTATGTCCCGGGATATTGTATATGCTTCAAGCAAAGTCATATAAATAACCTGTCATACAGGTTCGTGGCCTTTTTGTATCATATGATATTTGCTTTCAGTACCTTTTCCATCTGTCCCAGTGCATAAAGGTGGTCATTTTGGTCAAGTGCTATTACTGCATTTTTAATAACACCTACTTTAAAACCCCTTATTACTGCATCTACCGCAGTAAAAAATACACAGATATTGGTAACAAGACCCGTAATAATGACCTCCCCTACCCCCAGTTTTGTCATCATCTGTTCAAGCCCTGTATTATAAAAACCTGAAAATGTATTTTTCCTTACAAGTATATCGGTGCCCTGCGGTTTAAGCTCGCTTATAATCATTGACCCTTCTGTGCCACGGATCGCGTGCGGGGGGAACAAATCAAATTCAGGGTCATTTTCCTGATGGCAATCACAGAGATATATTATGGGATAACCGGAAACCCTTGCTTTCTCAATTTCCTGTTTAATTGGCCCAATAATGGATTCAGCACCCGGTACTTCAATGGGCGCACCTTTGCCCACAAAATCATTCAACATATCTATTATTAATAATGCTTTCTTATCTGCCATATAGTTCCTTTCCCCTTCTGCATGTTATAAAGAACCCGGGGACCTTTTTTAAAAACCAGACCGCCGGCAAAAAAATAAAAATAACGCCTTTATAAAAATAATGATACCATCTCATGTATAAATTTTGTAGAATTACATAGATACATTTAATTTACAACTATGGGAGGAAACAAAATGCCCTGTGGAAAAAGAGCAGAAATGAATTTTCTTTCCTGGATATCCCAGAGAGTAAAAACCTTAACTGCTTCCCTGCTGGCCATATTATTTCTGGGGAGTTCGATAATACTTGGTTCCTGTTCGGGGAAAATACCGGTAACATTATATTTTGCAAAGCAGGACCCGGATAACATATACCTTGTTACAGAAGTCCGCAGCATACCAGAGCCGGATAACCTTTATAAAGCAGTGGTAGAAGAACTGGTAAAAGGGCCCGGCGACGACAATCTCTATCCTACTCTTCCTTCAAATGTTAGGGTCATTTCAGTCACAATATCCGGGGAAACTGCAATTGTTGATTTTTCAAGGGAAATAATCACAAATTTTAAAGAGATACCGCACAGTTCCACGACCGAGACCCTGGCCATCTATTCCATTGTAAATACCCTTACGGAGATGGAAGAAATAAAAAAGGTTAGAATAACTGTTGAAGGCCTGGAAAGTGGAGAAATCGAAGGCATACGTGTCGAAGATTTCTGGGGACACATGGGAATATATGAAGAATTTTTTAGAAACGAAGAAATCATAGGAGAATAGATCCCGGAAAGCAAGAATTGGACACCAGTATAATAAGAGAACATAAAAGCAGGGCTATAGAAGACAGTATAAAAGAAGATACAGGAAGCCTGAAAAAGCACTTCATCAGGTCATTGTCCTGCAGCAGCAAAAAACCAAAAGTAGGCTGGCTATGCACTTATACGCCAGAAGAGCTGATAAACGCAGCGGGGTTCATACCTGTAAGGATATTCGGGAACAAAAAACTCGACAGGTCTGTAAGCTACTTCCCAACTAATTTCTGCCCCTACCTTAAATCAGCCTGGGAGAGCATGCTTGAAAACAGCCCTGAACTTGAAGGTATAATATTTACAAGCTCCTGTGACGGAATGAGAAGGCTTTATGATACAGCTGAAAAGTATATTACTCATACACCATCCTTCATGCTTGACGTACCCCGTATTTCAGAAAGAAGGCAGGTTGATTTTTTTACCTTAAATATAAAAAAGATGCGGGCATTCCTTGAAAAATTAGCCGCCAGGAAAATAAGCGAAAGCCAGCTAAGGTCATCTGTGTTGCTGATTAATAAAAAAAGATTCCTTCTTTCAAGGCTTGGCAGTCTTCTTTACCAGCAGCCGGGATCTCCCGGAAGGATTGATATCATACCTTATTACATGATACTCCAGGTAGCCATGACAAGCGACCCGGAGGTTTTTACAGAGGAACTTGAAGCCTACCTTAAAATATTTGAATCTACAGGCACTTCAGGTGAACCCGGTGCCCCCTGTGGCACAAATAAAAGGCCCCCTGTAATGATAATAGGTAATTTCATAAACGAAAACAGGCTGTGGAACCTGCTTTCGGACCTTGACCTCCATCTGGCAGCAGAGGACTTATGCGTATCGAACCGTTATTTTGAAAAAGAAGTTCCGGAAGATGCCTCTGCAGACATACTGAAATCAATATCGGCAAGATATCTTACAAAACCGGCATGCATGCGCATGGCAGACCTCGGGAGTAAATTAAATGAGATCCGCGAAAAGGCAATAAGCCAAAAAGTAAAGGGCCTGATATTCATAAGCCTTAAGTTCTGTGATAACATGCTGTATTCTTTTCCGCTGGTAAAAAAAGAACTTACTGATCTTAAGATACCTGTCCTTTACCTTGAAATCGAATATAATAATTTTCCGGAGGGGCAGCTTAAAACCCGGCTGCAGGCCTTCCTTGAAATGCTCTGATATAATATCATTACATATATTGATTGCTCATATTGACATCATTGATATGATGGTCATGAGACTACCATTGCATTATGTGGAAAACACCGGTATATTTTTATGAATTCAGGAAATAATATTGTTAATGTAATTGATAATAATTTAAAAATTGAACCATATTTTACAGTCCCGAAATGATTATAAAGGAAAGGCTTAAGACCGGTATACGGAAGAACCTCAATCAACAGTACCTGAAAAGGCTTCTTGGAATAATTGCCATGAAACCGTTGCTACATGCTTACGGTAGCACCTTTTCTTCCATTTCAGATAAATATCTCAACATATTCAGCATTGAAAGCATAAGGGATGCTTACTGCAGTGATAGAACGGTCGGATTTGGATCGCTCTTTATCCCGTATGAATTCCTTTATTCCCTCAGGATAACCCCTTTCCTGCCCGAAGTGATGGCAGGTTTTACAGCAGGGCTCGGACTTGCGGAACAGACACTTGCAAAAGCTTCTTCCAACTGGTATTCCCAGGATCTCTGTACATTTCACCGCAGTGCCTCCGGTGCAGTTGAAATGGACCTGTTCCCAAAACCATCATTTATATTCAGCACCAATCTTGCATGCGATGCGGCCCAGAAATCCTTTTATATCTATGCCCGCAAATATGGTATAGAAGAAAATTTCCATCTTATCGATGTCCCGTATGAGAAAGATGAAGCATCTGTGTCATACCTGGCCGGGCAGTTCAGGGAAATCGCAGAAAAGATATCATCAAAAATGGGAACAGGGCTGGATTATGCAAGATTCAGGGAAGTAATACAACTTTCAAACAGGTTCAGGGAGCTTGCAATTGAAGTAAACCAGGTGAGAAGAAAACTGGTTGATTACCCTCCCTACTATAACGGCCTTAATTTCATACTTCCTTTTCATGGCCTTACCGGGACAGAAAACGATGTTATCCTTTATCAGCAGATGCTCCTTGAACTTAAAAATTTCCTGAAAGAACAGGAAAATAAAGGCGATGCCCCCGCAAGGAAAAAGCTGCTGTGGCTGCACCTTAAGCCGTACTACCGTAATGATATATTTGATACCCTGGCGGAAGGAAACTGTAGTGTAGTATTCGAGGAGATAAACCATGTTTACTGGCCAGAGATGGATCCTTCAAGCCCTTTTGAGTCATTTGCACGCAAGATGCTCTCGAATCCCCTTGCAGGCAGTATAAATCACCGCCTGGATGCCATCCGTACAATGGCCCGGGATTATTCCATAGACGGTGCAATACTTTTTTCGCACTGGGGTTGCAGGCACAGCAATGGCGGGGCAAGGATAATAAAGGATAGCCTGAAGGAAATGGGGATACCGGTCCTGGTCCTGGATGGGGATTGTGTTGATGCCGGAAATTCATCGGGCGGACAGATAAAAACCAGGCTTCAGGGCTTTATGGAAATTTTGAATTTTAGAAAATAGCGGATATATGTAAAATATTGCGATATATTACAAACGAAAAAGCAGGATAAAACCTGATATAGCAAAATATGTTATGGAAAGGCTGTCTATGTTAACATGCGGAATTGATGTGGGTTCTGTATCCACAGAAGTAGTTATCCTTGAAAGTGACCCGGATAAAATCCTCTCTTATATCATTGCCCCAACAGGGGCAAGCAGTAAAACTGCTGCCGGGAAGGCCCTCGTCCGGGCCTGTGAAAAAGCGGGTATTGAAAAGAGCCTGATAAAGTCTATTGTCGCCACCGGCTACGGCAGGGTCAATATACCCTTTGCTGATAATAATATAACAGAGATAAGCTGTCATGCCCGTGGAGCTATATCATGTTTCCCTGAGACCAGGACTGTCATAGATATAGGGGGGCAGGACAGCAAGGTGATAAAGCTTGAAAACGGGAGTCCCGTTGATTTCCTGATGAACGATAAATGCGCCGCAGGTACGGGAAGGTTTCTTGAAGTAATGGCCAGGGCCCTCGAAATAGACCTCGAAAATTTCGCTGATATTTTTTTGAATACAAAAAAAACAGTGGAAATCACATCCACCTGTACAGTATTCGCTGAATCAGAAATAGTATCCCTTATCGGGCAGGGAATAGAAAAAAACGTTATTATAAAAGGCCTTGTTTATTCTATTGCGAACCGTATTACCTCCATGGTTGAAAGGGTGGGCCTGGAGGAACCTGTCTGCATGACCGGGGGGGTGGCCAGGAACCTTGGCGTGGTAAATGCCCTTGAGGAAAAGCTATCGGCAAAAATCAATATACCCGAAGAACCCCAGATAACAGGCGCGCTGGGAGCAGCCTTCCTTGCAAGAAATCATGCCTGAGAAGACCAGGCACCCTTTTAAATTAACCTGCAGGACCTATTTTATGATCCATATCATCCTGCAAGGATTCATTGGGATACCTGCCATAACATGCTGGTTTAATCTAAAGTAAAAAGAAAAAAGCAATTACAGCTTCTCCATCATAGACCTGGCTTCTTTTATCTCCTGCTCTTTTCCCCTTATCCTTCCCTGAAGCTTCAGCTCAAACAGGCGGGAAAGCACTTTCCTGAATTTTTCCGAGGGCTTATAGCCAAGTTCCTTTAAGGTGTTCCCGTCAATGTCAAGACTGACTCTTGAAAGCCTTGAAAGATATTTCTTGATATTGGCCAGGTATTCCTGCCCCCAGCTGGATGCAATTATTTTAAGCTCATCCGGAATATTCTTTACAATCGAATATAGCAGGACATTATCTTTAACCTCATTCTTAAGCTCCATTGAAGCATTTGCCCACTTTTTATGGCAATCAAGTATTATTATGGTATCCTTTTTCTTGATTTTCATGAGATTGCACCATGCCTCAATTTCCTCCGGGCTTTTTCCCTCAAGGAGCAGTATGGCAACCAATCTCCACTGGCTCATGGAATACTTGAAATAGGGTTTGAGCTGTCCCGCTGCCCTGAGAAGGTTCTTAACGGAAATTATGAACCGGCCATTTACCTCCACGCTTAATCCTATTTTTTTCAGTGCGCCAAGGTCGAATAATCTTTTTATTGCATTCCAGGGCCTGTTTTCATCAAGTATGCTCATAAGCTCATCCCTGATCCTTACACCACCCAGCCTTGAAACCATGTCCATATCTATGGTGGTCCGAGCAAGGGCCTCGGTGTGACGGTCCATTTTAAAACCCAGCCTTTTTTCAAACCTCACTGCCCTGAATATCCTTGTAGGATCCTCAATAAAACTCATCTTGTGGAGTACTTTTATCTTCCTGCTTTTTATATCACTCCGCCCCCCGAAATAATCCAGTATCTCGCCGAAGTTTTTTTTGTTAAGGGAAAGGGCAAGACAGTTGATGGTAAAATCCCTCCTTGCGAGATCCTGTTTTATATTGCCGTATTCAACAGTCGGAAGGGCAGCAGGTTTCCTGTAATACTCGACTCTTGCCGAGGCAATGTCTATATGCTGGCCATTATCCAGTACAAGGACGGCGGTTCCAAATTTCCGGTGGCTTTCCATCCTGCAGCCAAGCCTTTCAGCAAGCTGGCCCCCGAATTTTATGCCATCTCCCTCGACAACTATATCAATATCATAATTTGGGATCCTGAGTATTGCATCCCTGACTATCCCCCCCACCAGGTAGGTTTTATACTTGAGATTTTTTGATACCACGGAGACGACTTTCAATATTTCCTGTATGTTTCCCGAAAAAAATTCAATGATTTCCGTGCTGCTGCTGCCATAAAGGTATCTCAGGATATCCTTACGGGTAATGATTCCGGTTATCTTATTTTTTTCTATTATTGGTATTCTTCCTATGCCGTTTTCTATCATAAGGTTCTGTATAAGATCGATGCTGCTTCCGGGTGCGGCACGTACAACATTTTGCGACCTGAAACCTTTTACCGGTGCATGGGATAGTCCGTGGCCGACCGCCTTATCAATATCTTTCCTTGTTATGATACCGGACAGCCTGTCTTTCCCATCTACGATGGGAATTCCAGAATGACCATATTTTTTCAGCACCCTGCCAACTTCTTCAATGCTAAGGTCTTCCTTCACCACCCTTACCGGGTGGGACATTATATCCCTTGCCAGGAGGGGTTTTTTTATATTTGCTTTCAGTGAGCTGACAATCCTTTCCTCTATCCTGTCAAAAGCCGTACCGGTTATTATTCCCGATGCTGCCTGCGGGTGACCCCCTCCTCCAACAGGTTTGAGTATTGCGGAGACGTCAGTGTTCCTGTCATCACTCCTTGCCACTATATATGTCTTTTCCCTCATTTTAACCCAGCATATTACGATGCTGATTTCCTCAATCTGGGACAGCTTTCTGGTAAGCACTGAAAGACCTTCGATATATTCAGGTATAACTGCACTTGAAAGCAGTACTTCAGTTTCATTTACCTTTATTTTTTTACAATTCATTATCAGGTTTTCAAGAAGGCCGTGTTGTTCTTTTGAGAGGGAAAGGTTTAAGAATTTCAGGGCTATAGACAGGTTTGCCCCTTTCTCCATAAGAAATGAAGCTGCTTCCATGTCACCGGAGGTAGTGCCGGGATAGGTAAATGAACCGGTATCTTCATATATTCCGGTTATAAATAATGTTGCTTCAAGCGGAGAAATGCCTATCTTTTTATTCCTTATATTCTCTACGAGTATGGTCGTGCTGGCACCGGTTTCCATCGAGTAATCATCGTCGGCTTTCAGGTCGAGGGGAGTTTTTCTATGATGGTCATAGACTATGGCTTTTATATTTTCATTATAAAGGGCTTCCTGGGAGTCGCCAAGACGTCCCGGGTGCCTGGTGTCTATTACTATAACCCTTTTCACTTTTTTAAAATCTATGTCACCGGACTCATATAAAACCGGAAGTTCTTCCTCGTAAAGTGATATGAATTTCCTGACATTGTAATTTATGGCTGCAGGCAATATTATCCTTGCCTCAGGGTAGATTTTCTTTGCAGCCACCATTCCGGCAAATGAGTCAAAATCCGAACTTAGATGAGTAACAATTATATCCATAATTCCTGCGAAGAAAAAATATGCAGGTTAATTATACATAAATTATTCAATCTATGCTCAATTACAGGGTAAACCATATTAAAGAAGATAACCTTTTCCCGGTAAGTACCTTATATGCACCTGTAAAATATATCCTTATCAAAACCATTCGCAGTCAGTCTATATAACGTTCGTAACTGACTATTTCAGAAAGCGGTTTCCTTCCCCTTGCACTCCCCTCGCCTGCAGGATAACCAACGGGGGTAAGGGCTGCCACCCTGACATTTTCAGGGATTTTTAAAATATCTTTTACCAGTTTTTCCTTGAACGCGCCTATCCAGCATGTTCCAAGGCCCTGCTCGGCAGCAGCCAGTATGAGATGTTCGAGGGCAATCCCGATATCGATAGGGTAACTGCTCATGTAACCCCCCATTACTCCGTAGGCTTCATCTTCTTTTGCGCAAACAGCTATAATTATAGGAGCTTCGGCCAGGAACATCTGGTTGTTGCAGGCTATTGCCAGGTCATTTATCATGCTTTTGTTTTTAACAACCACCAATTTCCAGGGTTGAAGATTTTTTGCAGATGGCGCCCTGCGGAAAGCCTGGAGGATATAGTTTAGTTTTTCCTCCTCAACTTCATCGGGTTTGTAAGACCTGATACTTTTTCGTTTCTCTACAAGATCCATAAAACAGGTAAATTTGGTCACTTTAATCGTCCTCCCTAAAAACCTGATAATGACTTTCAAATTGCCTCAACCTGACAAAATACACCCATATATTAACATCCAGGATTTTTTAAGTAAAACTAAAAATTGCCATTAAAGCAAATACCGTATCGCCTCTAAAAAGAGCTGTTTTCCCCGGTATAATCCTTAAAAAGCCCCATAAGCTTCCGGGTAATAATACCCGGAACCGTTTGGCCTATCCATGTATTATCCACCTTCCTTACCGGCATTATCTCCATTATCGAATTTGTAAGGAAGATTTCACTGGCCCCTGTAAGGTCGCCGTAGTAGAAGCTTTTTTCCCTTGACCTTATCCCGTTCCGGCTGCATATCCCAAGGACTGCCTGACGGGTTATACCTGGAAGTATGTTCTGCGTAAGGGGAGGCGTATATACTGTGCCGTCCCTTACCATAAAGATATTGCTTGAAGCTCCTTCAAGTACCTGCCTTTCACGGGTCATGAAAAAACCTTCAAGCGCCCCTGACATTTTTGCCTCGTCTTTTGCGATAAGGTTTTCAAGGAAGCAGATTGATTTGTGGATATATATGGAATTGCCCCGGGAAAGCCTTCTTATAGAGGATGATATAATTTCAGCCCCTTCACTGTAAAGCTCCGGGCGGTACAGCTGAAGTTTTCTTGTAAATATCAACATAGTAGGCCTGGACCCACAGTCCAGGTATAACCCCGACTTATGTATGCCCCTTGTAACCACTATCTTTATATATGCGTCAGTGCTACCGAGGCCGTTTTTATTCAGGGATTCCTTTATTGATTCCCCAAGATATTTTTTATCAAAAGGAATATTGAACTTCAGTGCTTTAAGGGAATCAAAGAGCCTTTTTAGGTGGGCTTCAAGCATGAATACCCTGCCCCCGTAACTCCTCATAGTTTCATAAACCCCGTCCCCAAAAAGCAGGCCCCTGTCATTTACCGATATTTTTGCCCTGTTTTCCTGATATAATTTTCCGTCAATAAAAATGTATTCAACCATTTACTGGATACCTCTTTTTAGGATTTCCACTAAGAACCGGTAGATTTTTTAAGATTCCTGGCCTCGAAAAACCTTAATGTATTCTGGAGAGCTGATCCCTTGTCCATTGTTTCCCTGAATTCTTCACCGGGATCAGAGTCAGCCACTATCCCCCCGCCTACATTATAATAGAATCTTCCACCTTTGATAATAAAAGTTCTTATCACGATATTGAGGTCGACTGTATTATCTATACCAATATACCCTATGGAACCAGTATATACGCTCCGGACCGTGGGCTCAAGCTCATCTATTATCTCCATAGCCCTTATCTTCGGAGCCCCTGTTATGGATCCCCCGGGAAAGGTTGCCCTGATTATATCGGCCATATCGGTCCCTTCTTTCACTTTTCCCCTTACAGTGGATACCGAATGGAATACCCTTGCATACTTTTCGATTACTGCATGCTCGCACACGCCTACTGTGCCGTAGTAACAGAATTTACCCAGGTCGTTTCTCTCAAGATCCACAATCATATTAAGCTCAGCCCGGTCCTTTATGCTGTCCTGGAGCTCACGGGCAAGCTTTAAGTCTTCCCCATGGTCCCTGCCCCTCGGCCTTGTTCCTTTAATCGGGCGCGTTTCTATGACATCACCCTTAAGATATAAAAACCTCTCAGGCGAGGAACTCCCTATGACAAAACCCGGAAAGCCGAGATAAGCAGAGAAAGGAGCGGCATTCTTTTCCCTCAGTATATAATACAGGTCCATGGGTTCAACCTGGAGCTCCGCCCCAAACCTCTGGCTGAAATTAGCCTGGTAGATATCCCCTTTATAAATGTATTTTTTGGTCTTTATTACCCCATCCAGGTATCCCCTTTTTGAAAAATTGGATTTAAGCTTTACCGTACCTGTATTCTTTTTAAGGTACTTCCCGATAATATTTTCTTTAATATTTTCCATATAGTGCCTTTTCCCGGATACCGGGAAAAATCCTGCCAGCTCATCCTTTATCTTTCCCAATACCTCGTAAATATTATAATCATCCCTGAGGATATCCTTTCCAGAAAATACTGTACTTTCCACACTTTCATTTGCTATCCCGTCCATATTACCATATGACTCAACCTCAGGAATTTTATCCTTGCTTCTTTCATTGTTCCCATATGATTCAAAGACATTTGAAATTTCCCCTGCATTTTCCATGGAAGAGCCGGATTCCCGGCAATTTCCGCCATCATTGCCGGTAATTATAAAATTCCTTATATAAAGCCACTTCTGCCTTTCATGATCAAAGGCAAGAACCCTGTTGTAGTAAGCAAGATAAATTATGGGAAGTTTCAGGTCATCGACAGTGCTACAGGGTAGCTTTTCTATATAATCCTTAAGTTCATATGCAAAATATCCCACAAAACCGCCCCTGAAACCCGGAAGGGGCACCTCTGCCGGCTCTCCACCGGTTTTCACGTGTTTTCCTTCACCTGCCGTCCCCTTAATTTCCACAATACTCAATGGACTTACAGTCTCCCGAAATTCCTTGACTCCCGCCATATTGTTTCCTGATATGTAAAAAGTCCTTATATTTTTCTTCTGCCCTGGAAGGTGCAAGATAAAGTCATTCAGGTTTTTTTTCAAGAACACAAGGGGATGACAATAGGAATCATACCGGATATTCAGGGAAGTATTTATGAATTCATTCCTGTAACCGTGACTGCATAATACAAATGCCGGTTCCGGGGCAATGTAAGAATATTTTGAATATTTATCGGGCACAAGGCTGCTGTCCAGAAAGCAGAAATATGGCCGGTAGCCGGAACCTGATTGTCCGCTTAAATGATATGCAAAATCACCGGGAGTGATTTTAAGGCTAACTTCTGTAATTGTCGAAAGGATCCTCATGGTATATTCAGGGTCCTTATAGATTTATAAAGTTTTCAAGCAGTTTCATCCCACAGTGCGTCAAAAAGGATTCCGGATGGAACTGTATGCCTTCCAGGGGAAAATCCTTATGCCTTACACCCATGACTATTCCGCTATCCGTGCTGGCAGTAACTTTTAGGAAAGAAGGTATGGTATCTTTCTTCAAGATAAGTGAGTGATACCTGGCTGCTTCAAATGGATTATCGATACCGGAAAATATCGTCTTGCCGTCATGATAAATGAGGGATGTCTTGCCGTGCACCACGGTACCGGAACTTATAACCTCCGCACCAAATACTTCACCAATACACTGATGTCCGAGGCAGACACCCAGTATTGGTATCTTCTGGTAAAAATACCTGATAAGCTCTTTTGATATTCCTGCATCTACAGGCCTTCCCGGTCCAGGGGAGATAACAATACGGGCAGGGGCCATGTCTTCTATCTCCCTGAGTGTTATCCTGTCATTTCTCCTGACCTTGATATTTTCCCCGAGAATTCCTAAGAACTGGACCAGGTTAAAGGTGAACGAATCATAGTTATCTATCATCAGGATATCAATTTTTTTTATACTGCCCTTATGCCCTTTTGAAACTGCCCCTGTCATTCTTTTTCCCGTATTTTTATAAGTCTTTATATTTTTAATATAAATGAGACAAAAATAAAATAATGTCAGGAGAATTATATTAGAAGCCGGTAAAAATCACAAAATAAATACCAAAAAACCTGTTCTTTGCTTTTTTTAAATTACTGTGTAAAATTTTTTCTATGATAAAGGTCGCAAACCTTACAAAAAGATTTAAAACTGTCACTGCAGTTGAAGATATATCCTTTAATATTGGTGAAAGTGAGATATTTGCTTTCCTCGGTCCAAACGGCGCAGGAAAGACCACCACGATAAGGATGCTTTCAACCCTGATTTCCCCGACTTCAGGCCAGGTAACCATAGATGGTAAAAATCCTGCAGATGATGGAGATTACATAAGGTCTATCATCGGGCTGCTTACCGAGACCCCTGGCATGTATGAAAAAATATCGGCTTATGACAACCTTGATTACTACGCCAGCTTTTATGATATCCCTGCTCAAAGAAGAAGGCACAACATAGAGAAATACCTGAAGATGTTCGATCTCTGGAAAAGAAAAGATGACCCTGCCGGCACTTATTCTAAAGGAATGAAGCAGAAACTTGCCCTCTCAAGAGCGCTTGTCCATGAACCAAGGATCCTTTTCCTGGATGAGCCAACGGCAGGACTTGACCCTGAGAGCGCCCATATGGTAAGACAATTTATCGATAGCCTCAAACATGAAAATACAACAGTGTTTTTAAGTACCCATAACCTTGAGGAAGCTTCAGGGCTTTCTGACAGGGTATGTATAATCAAAAAGAAAATAATAAGGATTGCTTCCCTCGCGGAACTTCAGGGCAGCAGCAAGAGCAAAAGAATGGAAATCGTATTCAGTGACGGAGCATCAAAATTTTTAACATTGCTTGAAAAGATAAAACAGGTTAGCAGTGTAGAGATCCGTGACAACAGGGCATTTCTTGTCGTAGATGAGCCCCATCAATCCAATCCTTTTATAATAAGGAGCCTTGTGGAAAAAGGTGCTGATATACTTTATGTAAATGAAATAAAGGCAAGCCTTGAAGAAATCTACCTCGGACTAATAAAGGATGAGGAAACAAGATAACGGATATGAAGAATTCACTGACAATCTTTAAAAAAGAGATAAAAGAAGTAATCAGGAACAAGAACATATGGCTCCCCGTACTTATAGTAACCATTATTTTCTCTATCGCAATGCCTGCCGCAATGATCCTGGGGAGCAATGCAATACTTAAAGACCCAGACACTGTAAATTTCATAAACAGGATGTTCGGCGATGTCGATAACCCTATGAGAGTGCTCATGGATTTTATGATAAAACAGTTAATTATTTTCCTGCTCATGATACCTGCCATGGTCCCTTCGCTTATCGCTCCCGCATCGATACTCATGGAAAAGGAAAACAATACCCTTGAGCCTCTTCTTGCCACCCCGCTTAAGACTCCTGAATTGCTGCTGGGAAAGGCAATGACTGCATTTATTCCGGCTTTTGCCCTTTCTACAATAAGTTTCCTGATGCTTACCCTGGTCGTTGATGTGGCCTCATATATAAAGCTTGGCTTTGCCCCTCTTCCCACTCCTGAGTGGCTTATAGTGGCATTTGTCTTAAGTCCCATACTTTCGTTTATACTTACAATGGCAAGTGTCATTGTAAGTTCGAGGTCCACTGATATAAGGTCCGCCCAGGGCATAGGCGCAGTGGTCATATTCCCCATATACCTTATAATAGGCCTGCAGCTGGCCGGATTTTTTATGCTCAATATAACCTACCTGCTGGTGGGCTGCCTGGTACTGCTTGCAGTCTGTCCCCTGCTCCTGAGGCTGGCCGTAAGGATATTTGACCGTGAGAACATCCTCACAAACTGGAAGATGAAATAGCTCAGGGCACGATGTACAAACCTTAGAAAAAGAACCAGGTGCCGGAGAGTATTATTACAGAAGTTCTTCCCGGAGATAAACCGGCAATCCAGCAAGAAATTCAGTCGCTATAACCCGGAAAATAATCTACGTCAATATTATCTTTATCAATATTCATATTCAATAGAACACTCTTGATATTTTTAACCATTCCCATTGGGCCTGATACATAATAGTATATACCGTTATAAACATCATCTGTATTCCGTCTTATAACTTCCTTATCTATGAGCTGTGGCTCTATAACATAATTTACTTTTAGCCATTTGTTTCCGCTTTCGAGCCTATCCAAAGTATCCTTAAATATAACATCCGCATTTTTATTTCCGTAGATTAATTTTATATCAGGTTCAATTCCTTTATAGGCAAAATCAAGAAGCATGGCCCTGTAAGGGGTTATGCCTATGCCCCCGGCAATTAAAATGTACTTCTTGTAAGGATCCTTTATGATAAAGTTTCCTTTGATACCGAATGCTTCAATGCTATTGCCAGGTTCAAGATCATAAAGTGCTTTTTTAAAGGTACTACCTTTTTCAAAATCAAACTTTGTCGTAAGCCTTATAACTTTTTCATCCGGTGCTGATGCTATTGTAAAATGCCTTTCTGTGCCTCTATTATCAGGGTTTTTATGAGGTATCCTGAAAAAAATAAACTGGCCTGCTTCCCATGATACTTCTTCGTCTGGCTTGAAAATAAATGAAAAAGTTTCCTCAGACTCTTTTATTTTTTTTAGTAATTCAACTTGCATGAAAATACAGTCAATGAAATTGCCAGTTAGTTAAATTATATCAAAGTTGCTGACTTATTGCCTTAATGAAAAGAATGCCGGATTTTTATGCTACTTAATATATGGCTTCATGAATTATATAAAGAGCCTCCCGACCTGGTATACTATAAGGGCCACAGTCCATGCAAGGGCCAGGGTATAACCCATCTGGAACAGCATTTCTTTTGTACCTGCTTCTTTCCTGAAAACTGCCATACTTGCCATGCATGGGAAATACAGTAAAACAAAAAGCATGAAGTTGTACCCGACAAGCGGGTGGTAGCTGTCGGCCAGTACCTCCTGGAGGTTTCCCGATTGTTCATCAGCTTCCTGTATGCTGAAAAGGGTTCCCATTGTGGATACAATAACTTCCTTGGCTGCCACACCTGCCAGTATGGCTATTACCATTTTCCAGTCAAAACCCAGTGGCCTGAATACAGGTTCCAGGAATTTTCCTATCCTCCCCGCCGCTGAATATTCCAACCTTTCCATTGCCATCCTGCTTTCTATGGCCGATATGGTCTCCTCATATCCTGGCTGGCTTATTTGCCCGGATTCAAGTGCAATTTCAGCCCCGGCTATCTGGGCCTGATAGTCCTGGCTGTATTCATTGCCTATCATAGGAAAAGTAAAAAGCGCCCACATCAGGACCGATATTGCCAGGATTACGGTACCTGCTTTTTTTATATACATCCAGGTACGCTCCCATGTATGGATAAATATACCCTTTAATGTAGGTATCCTGTAGGGAGGAAGCTCCATTACAAAAGGCTCGGATTCTCCCCTGAACCTGGTGGCGCGCAGTACCCTTGCCATGATAACAGCAAATATTATACCGATAAAATAAAGTGAAAATATTACGTTTCCGGCAATGGCAGGAAAAAATGCCCCTGCTATAAGTATGTATACAGGAAGCCTTGCCCCGCAGCTGCAGAAAGTATTTATATGCATTGTCACAAGACGGTCTTTCCTGTTTTCGAGGATCCTTGAGCCCATGTATGCAGGAACAGTGCACCCGAAGCCTATAATCATGGGAATGAATGACTTACCATGCAGGCCGATCTTATGCATTATCCTGTCCATGACAAAAGCCGCCCTCGCCATATACCCGGAGTCCTCCAGCAGGGCTATCATAAAAAACAGTAGCATAATATTGGGAGTAAAGATTATGACTCCTCCCACTCCCCCAATTATTCCATCAACAATCAGTGACTGTATAAAACCTTCAGGTATGACCGAAGTTAAAAAAGTACTTAATTTTTCAAACCCAAACTCTATCCAGCCCATCGGATATTTACCAAGGCTGAATACAAACTGGAACATAAGCCAGATTATAACTGCAAATATGGGTATTCCAATAATCCGGTTTGTCAGTATTACATCAATTTTTTCTGTGACATCCACATTTTTTATGTCGGTTTCTTCATAGGACTCCCTCAGGGCACCTCTTATAAAACCGTACCTTCCGGCAGCAATTATCACCTCAGGGGAATCCCTTAAAATATCATTCATATGATTTATTGAATCCTGGACCATACTGTCTATATCCGTATATCCGCTTTTCAATAGTTTTTTTAGATTTTTAATCACTTCCTCATCCTGCTCAAGAAGCTTAACTGCTATCCACCGCTGGTAATATTTTTCAGGTAAAGTGTAATTTTCATTCAGTATGGCCACAAGTTTTGTTATCTCTTCTTCAGCCTCTTCACCATATTTTACGTCAACATGTTTCAACTCACCTTTTAATCCTACTTCAAGTATCGCTTCAAGGAGCTCGTCGATCCCTTTCCCTTTCGAACCCACTGTCTCAACAACAGGCATCCCCAGCAATTTTGATAAAAGACCTGTATTTATTTTTTTCCCTTCTTTTCTTGCAATGTCGGTCATATTAAGGGCCATTACTATTGGGAGATCAAGCTCTATAAGCTGTGTGGTAAGGTAGAGATTTCTTTCAAGGCTGGAAGAGTCGACAATGTCCACCACTACATCCGGTTTCCTGTCAATTATGTAGTTTCTTGCAACTATCTCTTCCTGGGAAAAGGCCGTCAGGCTGTAGGTGCCGGGCAGGTCAGTGATATTGATCTTGTAACCCTTATAAGTTATCCCGCCGGATTTCTTTTCGACAGTTACACCAGGGTAGTTGCCGACATGCTGGCGCAAGCCTGTAAGTTCGTTAAAGATAGTGGTCTTGCCTGAGTTTGGATTTCCTGCAATTACTATGTTTAATTCTTTTTTTTCCGGGATCATTTTTATAGTTCTTCTATTATTATCCTGTCTGCCATTCCCCTGCCTACTGCAAATTTGGTACCTTTTACAGTTATACAGGAGGGGCCTCCTATTGAAGCTGAATATACATTTAATATCTCTCCGGGCATAAGTCCCATTGCGCATAAACGGGCATTCATCCGGCAGCCACCTGTTACTTTCTTAATACGGTATCGTCTCCCCGGCCTGGCATCAGCAAGGGTAAGAAATCCCCTGGCTGGCATTAAAACCCTTCCAGGTCCAAACATACCGCC
>JAFGDA010000071.1 GCA_016932375.1 Actinomycetota bacterium
ATATTAAAAGAAAGGAGCCTTTTATATGCAAATGAAAGTTGCCAAAGAACAGGTAAAGGTAAAGATAAAGACAGAATCCACGATTCTTAACGGTACAGTATATACAATGGTAAACGGCAGGCTGAGTGACTACATTACTTCTCATGTAGGAAAATTTATTCCGGTAACCGATGCTGAAGTTTATCACCTGGACAGGGAAGGTAAAAAGATAAAAGGTAACGGGGTAAAAAGGGACATAGTATTTATTAATGTAGAAAAGATAGAAATGATTGAATATTTGTAAATTTTTTGATTTATTATAGTACAAGTAATAATTACCATTGAAAGGAAAGATATGTCTGATGCTATAGTGCAGGTCAATGATGCAAATTTCGAGACCGAGGTAATCAATTCAACTACGCCGACACTGGTGGATTTCTGGGCAGTATGGTGCGCACCCTGCAGGATGATAACTCCTGAGCTGGAGAAGCTAAACGTGGAAAAAGGCGGGTCATTAAAGATAGCCAAACTTAATGTGGATGAAAGCAGGGAAACGGCAATTAGATACGGCATAAGCAGCATTCCGACCCTGCTTCTTTTTAAGGACGGGCAAATAGTGAAGAAACTTATCGGGGCCATGTCCAAAGATAGGATCCTTAACGAGATATCGCAATTTTTATAATCGGTATTTAAATATTTAATATTTAACAAATCAAAAAATAATGGGCGCTATATTGCTGGGTACTTCAGGGTACAGCTATTCCGACTGGAAAGGCGGGTTTTACCCTGAAGGACTCAGCCAGGATGACAGGTTACAGTATTACAGCAGGACCTTCAATACCGTAGAACTGAATTTTACCTATTATACCCACCCCGGTCCGCATATATTCCAGGGGATGACGCAGAAGGTAGGTAATGGCTTTATTTTCTCCCTCAAGGCACATTCATGCATAACGCATACCCGTGATTGTAAAGAGGCCGATATAATAAATTACATGAATGCTATAAAACCGCTTGCAGACAGGGGAATGCTTGGCACGGTCCTGCTCCAGTTTCCATCGGCTTTCAGGTTTTCGCAAAACAATCTGGATTACCTGAAGAAGCTGCGCCAGGATTTTGGGGAGCTTGACCTTGCCGTGGAATTCAGGCACAACAGCTGGATAAAAGGCAAGGTTATCGATTTCATGTCGGGAAACAATCTCGGTTTTTGTAACGTGGACCAGCCGGGACTGAAAAGCCTCATCCCGCCTACTGGTATCTGTACCACGAGGACCGGGTATGTCCGTTTTCATGGAAGGAATGCGGTAAACTGGTGGAAACCTGCAAAGGCGTATATGCGCTATGATTACCTCTATTCGCAGGAAGAACTTGCCCCCTGGGTACCGCGGATAAAAAAACTAAGGGAAAACACCGACAAAACCTTTGTTTACTTTAACAATCACTATAAGGCGCAGGCTGTAAAATCAGCCCTTATATTACGCAAATTGATTGAGGACAAAGGTTTTGATTCTTCCAGCTAAAGTTAAAAAGTTTGTGGCCTGAATGCAGGGATTAATAAAAAGCATGCAACATAAAAACGATATGCCGCGGAATATCCAGGAACGCCTATTTTGATACTTCACAAAAACATGCTAATTATATAAAATCTAAAAGATAGTTTTCCGGGCAGTTTATTCCGGATAATATTATAATCAGTTTTATTACTGGATATGGAATAGGACATGTTTAAGAAGGTAAACAGCAGGGTAGACCTGGTAAAGCTTGAAGAAGATATCCTAAAATTCTGGAAAGAGAAGGATATTTTTGCAAAGACCCTCAGGAAAACAGAGGGCGGAAAGCGTTTCGTCTTTTATGAGGGCCCCCCCACAGCAAATGGCGCCCCGGGAGTCCATCATGTTCTTTCAAGGGTATACAAGGACATATTCCCGCGTTATAAGACGATGAAGGGGTATTATGTATCGCGAAAGGCTGGCTGGGATACACATGGGCTTCCTGTCGAGCTTGAGATTGAAAAGAAACTGGGCATAAACTCAAAAAAAGAAATAGAAAAGATCGGCATAGAGGAATTCAACAGGCTTTGCAGGGAAAGTGTAATGAGCTATGAAGGTGAATGGAAAAAAATGACCGAGCGTATCGGTTTCTGGCTGGATATGGATAATGCATATTTCACCTTTACAAATGAATATATCGAGACCGTCTGGTGGATACTCAAGACAATATGGGACAGGGGCCTTCTGTATGAGGGTTATAAGATTGTGCCCTACTGCCCCCGCTGCGGCACCCCGCTGTCATCACACGAGATAGCGCAGGGTTACAAGGAAGTCGAGGATCTTTCGGTGATACTGAAATTTCCCCATGCCGAAAAGGCGAACACCTATTTCCTGGTCTGGACGACAACGCCCTGGACATTGATTTCAAATGTTGCAGCAGCCATAAGCCCGGATTCAACCTATGTCGAGGTGGAATATGAGGGGCAGAACCTGATACTTGCAGAAGACCTGATGGAAAGTGTCCTGAGGGGGAGCAAAATTTCCGGGGCTGCAGATGGTATGGGTGACCGGAAAGGTGGATCTTCAAAAATAGACGGGCAGGACGATAAAGGCAAACCGCCTTACAGTATTATAAAAAGATACCACGGAAGGGAACTCGTAACAACTCCATATCTCCCGGTATATGATTATGTAAATGAAGATAAAAAAGCGGAAAGCAACACATTCCGTTTGATTGCCGCGGACTTCGTCTCAACTGAAGAAGGTACTGGAATAGTCCATATGGCCCCTGCTTTTGGTGAGGATGACATGAATGCAGGCAGGGAAAACGGGCTTCCGGTAGTGCAGATGGTTGATGAGGAAGGAAAATTCAGGGCGGAAGTTGATAAATTCGCAGGTATGGCTACTGAAGAAGCGAACCCCCTTATTATAGAGGACTTAAAAGAAAGGGGACTCCTGTTTGAGGTCGTAAAGTTAAAGCATTCATATCCCTTCTGCTGGAGATGTGATACAAGGCTCATGTATTATGCAAAAAAAAGCTGGTATATAAAGACATCAGCGATAAAGGAGGATCTCCTTGCTTCAAACGAGGGAGTAAACTGGTATCCGGAGCATATAAAATACGGCCGTTTTGGCAACTGGCTTGAAAACAATGTTGACTGGGCCCTTACCCGTGAGAGGTTCTGGGGAACCCCTCTTCCGGTATGGGAGGATGAAGCCGGCCACAAGGTATGCATCGGAAGCATTGAAGAACTCAGGGAAAAAGGATTAAATGTCCCGGAAGACATGGACCTCCACAGGCCATTTGTTGATGAAATAGTGATAAAATGCGACAGGTGCGGACGTGAAATGAAAAGGGTTACCGACCTCATAGATGTTTGGTTCGACTCCGGTTCAATGCCTTTCGCCCAGTATCATTATCCTTTCGAAAACAAAAAGCTTTTTAAAGAGAGCTACCCGGCAGATTTCATATGCGAGGCCATAGACCAGACAAGGGGATGGTTTTACACGATGCTTGCCATATCAACGCTGCTTTTCCACAAATCAAGCTTTAAAAATGTTCTTGTGCTGGGGCTCATAAATGATGAAACCGGGCAGAAGATGTCCAAGTCCAGGGGGAATGTGGTAAAGCCCTGGGATGTGTTAAACAAGCAGGGTGCCGATGCACTGAGATGGTACTTCTTTACAGGGGTCTCACCATGGGTTCCAAAAAATTTTTCATTTAAAGCCATAGATGAGGTCATAAGGAAGTTTATCCTGACACTCTGGAACACATATTCCTTCTTTGTGATTTATGCCAATATAGACAGTTTTGATCCACGCGCTCACGACATACCGCCAGCAGACAGGCCTGAGATAGACCGCTGGATAATATCTGAGCTCAACAGGACAGTATTATCAGTAAACAGGCTTATGGACGGATTTAATGTCACCGAGAGCGGGAGGCTCATACAGGATTTCGTGGACATTCTTTCAAACTGGTATGTAAGGAGGAGCAGGAGAAGGTTCTGGAAAAGCGAGGAGGACCAGGACAAGATAAGCGCTTATCTTACCCTGTATGAATGCCTGATGAGCGTGGCCTGCCTTTGCGCTCCCTTTATACCTTTTATAAGTGAAGCCATCTACCAGAACCTTTCAGCAGGGGAGAGACAGGGGATGGAGAGCGTTCACCTAAAATCTTACCCGCAAGCGGACGAGAATCTTATTGACAGCGGCCTGATTTTTAAAATGGACACTGCCCGCAGGGTTGTTGGTCTGGGGAGGTCCATAAGGAGCAGGATAAATATAAAAATAAGGCAGCCGCTCCAGAAGGTTATCATTTATTTTGACGACCCGGATGGAAAAAGGAAAGAAGCGATAGAGCATTTTAAGGACATTATAAAAAGCGAGCTCAACATCAGGGAAATAGAATTTACAAAGGATCCCGGTGAGCTTGTGACCTATGACATAAAGCCGAACCTTGTTTTGGTCGGTAAAAAATACGGACCGCTTATCCCGGAAATAAGGAAAGCCCTCGAAAGTTCTAATGGTGCGTTGGTGGCGGATAAGGTAAAAAACGGGAAAAAAGTAGGTCTTACCATAAATGGCAGCCAGGTCGAGCTTGAACCCGGGGAGCTGCTGGTAAACATAAATGCGCGTGAAGGATTCGGGTCGGAAAGCGATGGAGAATTTACCGTAGGATTGCTAACTGAAATAACCCCGGAGCTTGCCGGGGAAGGCTTTGCAAGGGAGCTGGTGCACCAGATACAGAATTTCAGGAAGGAAGCAGGTTTTGAGATAGAAAATACGATAAGCACCGCAATCGAGGCAGGCAGGGAAGAAATGGCAATAATAGATAAGTTCAGGGACTATATATCAAAAGAAACCCTTTCAAGGAAGCTTGGCACGGATTTTTCCGATGGCATGTCTGTGTATGAAGCAAAGGTCAACGGGAAAACATTCAGGGTTGGCATAAAGGTAACAGGGAGCATAGTATGATCAGCCGGAAAGGAAGGAATGCTCTTCTTACGGTTTATTTTTTATTTACTGCTGTATGCGTGCTTATTGCGGACCAGGTCAGCAAGCATTTTGTGATCCAGAGGCTCCCGGAAAATACATCAATACAATTGATACCGCGAGTTTTAAGCATAACCCATATTACCAATACAGGGGCAGCATTCGGTATTTTCCAGGACTATACCCGTGTCCTGATAGTGATATCTTCTGTAGCGATAGTGCTCATTATAGTACTGAAATTGCTTATGAATCTCGATTCAGTCTTCTATAACATATCCCTCGGCTTTGTCCTTGGAGGGGCACTCGGGAACCTTGTGGACCGTTATTTTGTGGGCAGGGTGGTGGATTTTATCAGCCTGAGCTTTTTCGGGCCAATTTTCAATGTGGCGGACAGCTTTATTCTAATCGGATTTTGCATTATCATAGTACTCATACTTAAAGAATATTTAAGAAGGGGAAAACCCGGGGGAGTTGAGTAAAAAAGAAACCGGCGGTTCATTTTTTAAGGTAGGGCCCGAAAGCTCGGGCCTGAGGATAGACAGGTTCCTGTCCGGAAACCTGAATGAGATATCAAGGAGCAGGATCCAGAAACTTATATCTGAAGGTGAAATCAGGGTAAACGGGGTTGCCGTAAGCAAGCATCACAGGCTCTCCGGAGGCGAAAAAATAGAAATAGGGGATCTCAGCGGCAACCTTTTACAGGGCAAAGTAATTCCGGAGGATATTGAACTTAAAGTTGTCTATGAAGATGACAATATCCTGGTTATTTCCAAAGAAGCAGGGATGCTTACACACCCATGTCCCGGTAAGAATAGCCACACACTTGTAAATGCCCTCCTTCACAGGTGCATGGAGCTGTCAAAACTTTCAGGGGAAGAAAGGGCCGGGATAGTCCACCGTCTTGACAGGGATACTTCGGGACTTCTAATTACTGCCAAAAATGACAGGGTTCACCATAAACTATCACAGCTTTTTTCAGGGAGAAAAATAAAAAAGACCTACAGCGCCCTTGCAACCGGAAACTTTCCGGAAGAGCAGGGAAGAATAGAACTTCCTCTCGGGCGTTCAAGGATGGACCGCCGGAAGATGGCCGTATCAGTTGACAGGGGCAGGGAAGCTGTGACCTGGTTTGAAGTTGTGGAAAAATTCAAAGGGGCAACACTCCTGGACGTGCATCCCCAAACCGGAAGAACCCACCAGATAAGGGTCCACCTGAGCTATATAGGCCATCCTGTTGTAGGGGATGAAGTATATGGAAACAAGGAATCACAAAAAATTGCGGAGGTCGCAGGACTTGAAAGGCAGTTCCTGCATGCGAGGAAAATCGAGTTCATACACCCTGTTACAGGAAAAAATATGGTGCTGGAGGATGATCTTCCGCAGGACCTTAAGCTGGCGCTTGATAATCTAAGGAAAGAAAGTGCATGATACCGAAGAGGTGTCAAGGCATAAAGGAAAGCAGGGTTAACTTTATATTAATTTTGATTTATTATTTTAAAGAGGTGAAATTAATTGGCAAATATAAGAAGGATAGTACTGGATGTCTTGAAGCCCCATTCTCCAGGCATACTGGAGATGGCCAGGCAGCTTGCTGATCTTAATGGTGTGGACGGTGTCGATATTTCCCTTATCGAAATGGACCAGAAGGTTGAAAACGTAAAGATAACCTGTGAAGGTGAGTCAATAGACTATGACAGGGTAGAAGATGTAATAAGGGCAAATGGGGGCTCTATCCACAGCCTGGATAAGATATCTGTTGGTACAAGCATGATAGAGGAAGCAACCACCCACCAGGATTAAGCTTCTGGTGCCATTAAAACGCTCCTAACAGAATAGTTCAATCTTGTAAGGAATTACGGTATGGGGAATTGATAGCTTATCATTTAAGCTTATAACGTTAAATTTCGTATAATGAAAAGATAGCGCTGATAAGGAGAAAATAGTTTATTTAGAAAAACGGCTTACCGATTCTCTGACAAATAATCTTGGTTTAAGCTCGATTTTTGTGTAGCCCCCATTTTCATTCTCTATCCTGGATAATAGTATCTCAACAGCCTTTAGACCAACCCGTTTTTTGGGGGCATGTATTGTCGTAAGGGGAGGGTTTAAAAACTCTGATACAAAGATATTATCGTATCCAATAACGCTAAGGTTTTCAGGTATATGCAGCCCAAGCTCCCTTGCTGCCTTGTAGATTCCAATAGCCATCAGGTCGCTCAAGCATATTACTGCAGAAAAGGGGATGCTGTCTTTATCATGGTATAAATCCAGGAATTTATTGTAACTTTTCTCAATAGAGATATCACCCCATAATAGTAATGACTCATCCATCTCAATATTATTTTTTTCAAGGGCTTTTCTGTAACCCTTAAGGAATTCATCCGAAGATGAAAGATATTTTGGTCCATTAAAGAGCAAAATATCTTTATGTCCGTTATCTATTAGATATTCAGTTGCAAGGAAAGAAGCCATTTGATGATCTATATATACATAATTTATCCTGTCATTGTCAGGCTTTGCATCTATAAATACCGTATTTATGCCATTGGTAAATATTATCTCCATATTATCCGAACTCGAACTTACCGGTGAGAATATAATACCGTCTGCATTTTTAGATAACATGGTAATGAGATTTTCCCTTTCAATACTTAAATCAAAATTTGAATCGCTGAGTATCATGGTATATCCGGATTTTTTTAATTTTTTTTCGATTTCTTCAATAGTCTCGTAATACAGGGGATTGGTGAGGTCGTTTAAGATTATGCCTATAGTTTTTGACTTCCTGCTCCTTAAGGTTTTTGCCATAAGATTGGGGTAGTAATTTAATTTCCTTGCAGCATCCAGAATCTTTTGCCTGGTATCAAGCCTTACTACCGGATCATTTCTGAGGGCTTTAGCTACGGTAGAAAAAGAAAATCCGGCTTCTCTTGCAATATGCTTTATAGTGATTTGTTTATGTTTTCTTTTTTCAATACTTGACATTTGAATTAATTATATATTATAATAACAACGTTGTCAAAAAAATCAAAAAACATGCTTTAAATTTTTACTAAAAATAACAACGTTGTTAATAGGAGGCATCAAGGTGATAGAGGCAAAGGAATTCAACAGGCGAAAAGACAATATTATAAAAATACTTAAGGAAAAAGACCTTAAGGCAGCACTTATTTATTATGATGAATTGAATATTGGTAACGGCTGGTATATTTCAGGCTGGTGTCCGCAATTTGAGAGCGGAAGCGTATTGATAACCGATAATGGTTATGCAGCCATACTTGGTGGACCTGAATCAGAGCCATTTGCCTGGATGGATTGTACAATAAAGGAGACAAAGAACATTCCTGTGTTCATGGTAAGTGATGAAGAATACCCTTATGCAAAGATTACTGATTTCCGCCATGTATTTGAAGATATTTTTGGTAAGAGCAAACTTGATAAGATAGGAGTGGTCGGGCTGAATTCCATGCCATATGGTGTATACAGCATGCTTGTAGAAGATCTTAAAGGTACCGATATAATTGATATAACAGATGAATATGAAAAACTCCGGATAATAAAATCAGAGTATGAAATAGGTTTAATTCAGCATTCCTTTGAGATCGCAGATAAGGCATTCATGGAAATGCTTGAAAATGTCAAAGAAGGAATAACAGAAGTATATCTTGCAGGTGTAGCTGAAGGCAGAATGAGGAAGCTTGGCGCAAACAGATTTGGTTTCCAGACTATAGTATCAGCAGAAGAAAGGAGTTGTGGAGTGGTTCCCACAGCCACTGAAAGAAAGCTTAAAAAAGGTGATATGCTGATGCTTGGAATAAGTCCGAGATACAATGGCTATGCTTCATCAGCTGGTTATGTTACTGTTGTTGAATCCGAACCTGCATCTGATCAGAAACAATATTTCAGGATGCTTTCTGAAGCTTATCAGATCACCAGGGATATGCTCAAACCGGGGATGGTAGGAAGGGATAATTACAGCAGGATAAAGAAATTTTTAATGGATCAGGGGGGATATGAAAAGTATATAGTTTGTCCTTTTGTTCATACTATAGGACTGCATGAAGCTGAAGCGCCATTTTTTGGTCCGAATAGTGATGATATCCTGAAACCCGGGATGACGGTATGCATAGATGTATCCCTCTTCGGCCATCCTGGATTCAATGGCATGAGGGTGGAGACTGGCTTTCTTATAACCGATAATGGTTCAAAGCCCTTTTCGCCATATATGGATAATCTTATAAAAGACCTGTCAAATATATAGGAAAACCTGTTGTCAGGTATAATAAATAAATTACTTTTTATATGTAGATGGATTATATAGACAATTATTAAAAATTGCAGGCAAGGAGATATCAATGAATAGGGGAGAAGGAAAGAAAATATGGCTTTTCCCTGATGGGGAACTTCCTGTACCGGATAAAGACAGCAAATTGGAAGCACATGAGGCGCTTATGGTACTTAATACATCAGATAGGGATGCAGTTATTAAACTTAAATTTTATTTCGAAGACAGGGAACCTGAAGGTGACCTTGAGGTGACTGTTCCGGCCAGAAGGGTTAGATGTATAAGAATGGACCATCCTAACGAGATTGGAGGATTTATATTACCTCATAATAAGCAATATGCATTAAGGGTGGAGAGCAATGTAAAAATTACTGCGACATTTGGGAGACTCGATACCACTTCAGAGAAAATGGCTTTCTATTCAGCTGCCTGGTATAGCTATTAAAACTTTATAATCTGGCATTTCATGAAAGGGGGCAGGGGAGTAATAAATAAGAAGACGAAAAAAGTAGGAAAATGGGGAGAAAATTTTTTAAGAATCTGTAAAAAATAATACACTCATATTTTTCAAATCCCCCATTATTTGGGACCATACTGTTTCTAATAGATGCCCATCTACTAAAATCCTTTATTGTTTATAAAGAAAACCGGATACTGTAAGCAACTTTTTAAAAGTGCACACTTTAAGAATTAAAAATGCACACCTTTAAACTCGCTATTCTTGACTTTCTGTATATCAATG
>JAFGDA010000008.1 GCA_016932375.1 Actinomycetota bacterium
AGGCTTCTTGAGAATAAATCTATCTGCCCGTGTGGAAGTTTTAAAAGATAATAGACAATCCTTTTTGCGGATTTAGGGCCTATGCCCGGAAGCTTCCTGAACTCATTTATAAGATTCTCGACACTTTTTATATATAAGGACATTTTTATAAAAAAAAAAAACATTAAAAAACATTAATAAATAAAATAAACCGCCAGACAGCTGAGCTTGATAATTTAACTATTGCTACATTTTTCACAGACCACCCGGGATCCTGAAAGAGCCCCGATCATGTTACGGAAATTTAAAAGCTTAAAAACACTGCCCGTGGAGTTAAAATATCCCAGGTATGCTGAGGCCCCCTGTCAGGCCCGACATCTTTTTCTTCGCTTCTTCCTTTGACTGTTTCAGGGCGTCATTTACTGCTACCAGGACTATATCCTCAAGCATTTCCAGGTCACCTGCATCTATCGTTCCCGGGTTTATCTTGATTCCAAGTACTTCCTGGTCTCCGTTTACCTTTACCCTGACCGCTCCACCGCCGGCAGAAGCTTCAAATTCCATGCCGCTCAGCTCTTCCTGGATCTCTGCCATCTTTTTCTGCATCATCCTGGCCTGTTTCATCATCTGTTGATAGTTAAAAGTCAATTTTTACTCCTCTATGTTAAATTTTTTTTCCAGATATTTTAGTATATCCTCATTATCATCTGACCCGCTTTCCCTTATGGTACCCTTTTTACCATATTCCCTTACTCCGGCAGGCAGGCCTCCAGGCGTTTTACCTTTCTTGCCGTGAACTTGATTATCAGCACTCCCGGTAGAAGGCACCTCACCATTTTTTTTATCCATGCCACTTTTCCCGGTGGAGCCGCCAATCTTACCAGCGTACGGCTCAGGCGGTCCCTTGATGAAATCGGCTTCCTCTTCCTTTACCTGCTGGGAACCGTAATTATTCTTTATCTGGTTTTTATTGTCTATATCGCCAAGCTCGAACTTTACCTGGAATTTTTTACCCGTGATTTCCCTTATTACGCTACTTACAAGTTCCAGGTTTTCCTTTTTGCTCAAGTGATCCCTGTGCCATTTCCTGCTGCTGTCCAGTACAAAATATACTGTGCCGTCCTCAACCCTGTAAAATTCGGCTTCTACGAACATGGCCTGGACAGAGATTTTTTTGGTCCTGATTAGCTCCGTAATCTTTTGCAGATTATTGTATATTATATCAGTATCTTTGCTGTCAGGCTTTACACGAGGATTTTGTCCTGCCATTTTAGTTTTAGCTGGCTCATCAAGTGCACCGGAATTTATTATATCAAAATCATCATCCCGGCTTTCTTCCGTTTTTTCCTCCCCTGCCATCCCTGCAGTATTATCTTCGTCTCCGGTAATATGTAGCTCCCCTGGTTTACCTGGGCCGGAGTACGGGCTGCCCGATTTCTCCTTTTCCTCCGGTAAAGGTGCTTTTTTAATGCCATCTTTCCCTGAATATTTACCACTGTCAGGCCCGGTATTTTTTATCAGTTCTTCAAGAAACCTGACCCTTGCTTCAAGGGCCGCAGTCTTTTTATTTATTTTCTCTTCATCAAGCACGATGAAACTGGCAGCACGCATAACTGCAGCCTTAAAATATGTTTTTGCATTTTCGCCCCACCTGACCTGTTTTAAAAGATCAGTGAATATCTCAATATAAAATTCTATTTCCTCTTTTTGGAATCTTCTGGCCTGTGCATTATACATTTCAAGATAGTCATTCGATGTTTCTATTATTTCCCCCGGGTCACTATAATTCATTGCAACATAAAGGTTGTACAGGTGGTCAATAAACTCGGAAACAAATACCCGCAGGTTCTGGCTTGCAGACAGTATCTCCTTTACGAATGCAATACATCCATTAATATCCCTTTCTAAAAGTATTCCGGTCAGTTTAAAAAGAAGTTCTACATCGACCACTCCCAGCAGCGATTCAACATCACCGGCCTCAATCATGTCACTGCTGTATGCAGCAAGCTGTTCCAGTATGCCGTCTGCATCCCTTAAACTCCCGTCAGAATACCTCGCAATATGGGCCAGGGCTTCTTTTGAAACTTTTATCCCTTCCTTTCCTGCTATCAATTCAAGACGCTTTTTTATAAGTTCAAGGGGGATCGGATGGAAATCAAACCTCTGGCAGCGGGACATTATGGTTGGCAGGACCTTGTTTGGCTCCGTAGTAGCCATAATAAAAACTACATGCCCGGGAGGCTCTTCAAGCACTTTGAGCAAAGCGTTAAAAGCTTCGGGCGTAAGCATATGCACTTCATCTATTATATAGACTTTTTTTCGAAGGACACTGGGGAGGTATTTAACCTTCTCCCTCAATTCCCTTATCTCATTTATACCCCTGTTGGATGCTGCGTCTATTTCTATTACATCGGGACTGCTTCCATTTGAAATGCTTATGCAATTATCGCAATTGTTGCAGGGGTCGGGTGTTATGCCCTTATTGCAGTTAATGGCTTTTGCAAGGATCCGGGCTGTTGTTGTCTTCCCTGTCCCCCTTGGTCCACAGAAAATATAGGAGTGGGAAAGTTTCTTTCTTGCAAGGGCATTCTTTAAGGTCTGAATATTATAATCCTGGCCAATTACCTCATCAAAGTTTTGAGGCCTCCATTTTCGGTAAAAAGAAATGTAATCCATATAACCTGTATTAATCCTGTATAAAAATGGTTTTCAAACTTCCAATATGATTATGACCGTGCCCCAGATATCGATTTAAAGAAACAAGTGCCGTCTGCACAGTTAGCTCCAGCCAGGTTTCCCTGTGGCGCCCGGAGAATGTTATTTACCGCTGCTTCCTCTCGGACCTGACGGGGTTCATAACCCTCCGCCGCACAGGACCCGGCTTTCAACACCACTTATCCAGAGGTAAAACCTCACTTCCCTAAACCTCAGATCTGATGATCAGCCTCACTGGAGCGGATTGTGAGTTACAGGGCACCGCTAGCTCCCCACTTAGCACGGTCAGACTTGATTATATAAAATATTGGGAAAAAATTAAACTTAAAACATGTTTTGGTGAAAACGTACCAGATGCGGATAATCATAGTGATGCAAATAAAACTACGGCTGGAAATAACTTCAGGCACAAACAATAATACTAAAAACAAACAATACTTAAGACAATACTTAAAATAATTGCCAATTAAATTTAAAGTAGTAGAATCTTTATCCATACGGCAGGGACTGGTTAAGGATACGATTAATAATGCAAAAATTTTTTAAAATCCGTGAGGAAATTATAACTGGATAATAAAGGAACTTCTGCGGATGCAGCCTTTAAGATGTTTTATATATTATAATCATGACCAGTCCGGGCAACGCCGTCCCAAACAGATAATAAGGATGATGATACCCTGGAAAACACTATAGTTAAAAAAAATAAAAGCTGGCTATTTCTCGGTTCCATAACACATATGGTTACCGATACCTACTCAAGCTTTATAGTGGGCTTGATACCGGTACTGGCAGGGAAACTGGAATTATCCATCTTTATGGTCAGTATCCTTACTGCAACCAACTTTATAACCAATAACCTTACCCAGCCGTTATTTGGTTATCTTTCAGACAGGTATGGATTAAGGTATTTTCTACTGGCAGGCCCAGTTCTTGCATCAGTCTTTTTAAGCCTTATAGGTATCGCCCCTTCCTATTATGTTATACTTATCTTCCTCTTTCTGGGTAATCTTGGCGTAGCTGCCATCCATCCGCCGAGTGCAGCAATTGCAAGTTATTTCGGTGGCAGAAGGAAGGGGCTTTCAAATTCCATAGTATCTTTTGGCGGGTCAATAGGTTATGCATCGGGCTCCCTGTTTATAATACTAATTGTAAAAAAGCTTGGCCTGAATTTCACTCCTGTTGCAATGATTCCGGCATTAATAATATTCCCATTGCTTCTAAAATTTAGCAGGTCAATCAGCAGATTCAATAAAAATGAAAACAGGGTTAGCTTCCTTAAAAGATTTAAAATGCTAAGAAAAGCAAGGATTTTACTGCTGGGGATGATTATGTTCTCAGCATTTTCGAGGGATGTCCTTATTTACTCATTGCTGACTTTTATGCCGCTTTACCTTACCAGCCAGGGCGTAAAACTCCTGAACTTTGGCGTCATAACTACTGTTTTTATTCTCGTCGGGGGCATTGGCGGGTTATTTGCAGGCTTTTATTCAGACAGGATAAAAAAAGAACTGCAGTGATACAGGCAGGCATACTGCTGTCGGTCCCTGTCACCTTCCTGATCTTCAGGTCACCACTCAATACTGGTATAGTCCTGTTCATCCTGGCAGGTTTCTTTGCAATGTCCACTGCTCCACTATGCATCAGGGTAGCACAGGATATTTTCCCATTTGATGTAAGCCTGGCCTCCTCGCTTGTACTTGGTGCCAGTTCAGGCAGTGCGGCAGCAGTAATAATCCTGCTTGGAAGGGTTGCAGATATAATCGGCATAACAAAAACTGTAAATATTGCCCTGATCCTGCCTGCTGTTTCAGGGCTCTTCCTTTTCCTATTCCCTGTAATCAAAAAAAAGACCGGGGTTTAAAATTAATTTTTCACATTCAGGACATCCGGAATTTTGTCTATTACACTATTTATTCTCTCCGGATTCTTCCTTATTTCTGTACAGCCTGTGTACATTAGATCTGCACAGGACCTTCTTCCCAACAACATGGGCCTTGCTTCTTCCCTTATCCCTGGTTTTGCCCCGGGAGTCGCAGGAATAACCATGATGTTCCCTGGAAAACATGCAGATATGATAGGTATTGTAGCCCTTATTAATTATGAGCTTCCGCTCCTTGTACTGGCTGCACTGCTCCTCTTCAGTTTTCCTGCTGTAGAAAGTAAAATAAGAAATAAATATGGTTAAATGGCGTCTTTCAAAGAGAGGCTGATCCTTTTCCTTTCAAGGTCAACTTCCATTACCTTTACTATTATCTCCTGATGAAGTGAAACTATGTCTGCAGGATTCCTGACATAACCTGTAGAAAGTCCGGAAATATGTACAAGCCCATCCTGTTTCACACCAATATCCACAAATGCGCCAAAACTGGTTATATTTGTAACAATCCCCGGCAGGACCATGCCTTCCTTAAGGTCTTCAATGGAATTTATACCTTTTTTGAATTCAAATACAGTTATTTTACCCCTCGGATCCCTTCCGGGTTTTAAAAGTTCAACAATTATGTCCATAATTGTTGGAAGCCCGGCCCTGTCACCAACATAGTCCCCGGGAACAACCCTGTCCACC
>JAFGDA010000072.1 GCA_016932375.1 Actinomycetota bacterium
AACAATTCAGGATGTATAAAAGATTTTAAACCGGTATCAAGTTTTAATATGGAAAAAATTGTTTTTTTTAATACTAAGGGCGGGACCGGAAAAACGACCATATGCTATAACTACGGCTGGTATTTATCAGAAAAAAAGAATAAAAAAGTCCTCTTCATGGACTTCGATCCGCAGATTAACCTTGTCCAGGCATTTGGCAGGAAGCTGGATGGGAGCGAGGCAAATCTGGACAGGCTTATAATAGACTCCCTTAAAGGAAAAGAAATAAATTTTAAGGATTATATTATCAAGATTTCGGATAATCTTGATCTGCTGCCTTCTTCTAACAATATATCACTGATTGAAGAATACCTTACTGATTATATCATTGACAGGACATTTACTGGCCAGGATATCTATAAAGCATACTACAGGAACATAATTATAAGGGATATATTCGAGAAGACGGTACCAGGGGATTATTATGATTATATAGTAATAGATTCGCAGCCAAATTTTTCACTCCTTTCGACCACAGCAATAATATATACGAGGAAAGTAGTTATTGTGCTAAAACCGGAGTTGTTTTCGCTTCTGGATATAGAATACCTGAACAAAATAATCAAGAGCCTCGAAAAGAAATATAAGATTGAAATAATGATTGCAGGGATTGTGGTTAATGCATTTGAAAAGAGGAAGAAGATCCCGGGCCAGGTAATAAATATCCTTGAAAAAAAATATGGTGGCAAAGTAAAAATATTTGACCAGAAGATACGGTACCTTACCCATTACCAGAAGTCCATTTCATCAAACAGGGAACCGGTTTTTAAATCATTCCCTGATTCGGAAGCTTCAATTGATATTCTTAATTTATTTTCACAGATAGAGGGAGCGATTAATAATACAAACAGGAGTTGATGATTTAAATAAATAAAAATTATTTTTTTGAGCTTTACGGTTATTTGATAACCTATGCCATGTAATAACAAATGATTCATGAAAAAATAAATAAGGAAAAGGGGGAAAAATGGTTTTTTCAAGTAAGGGTATCGAGGATCAGGAAGTAACTGCGGGGGAGGACTCAAAAACGCTGCTAACCATCATTGGAAATAAGGCAAAAATAGAAGGCAAGCTGGATATTTCTCATTCCATAGAAATAGGATGTGAGATAGTAGGAGAATTGAAAGTCGATGGGCAGATGGTTATCCAGAAGGAAGGAGTGGTAAGCGCCGATGTAACAACCATCGATGCAAAGATAATCGGAAAGTTCGAAGGGAATTTGAAAGGCTCGGGGAAAGTTGAAATCACGGAGACCGGAATAGTAAACGGTAACATAAAGACTGATTCCCTGATTATCAGTGAAGGGGGAGTATTCAGCGGAAAGGTAACAAGGATGTCCCAGGCTGATGAAAAAGATAAGAAAAAGTCAAGGATAAAAGAAGATATGCTGGAAAAAGACTATGGTGATGAGTCAAAAGAAGATATGGTTCCTGGAAATGAAGAAGATATTAAGGAATTCGAGCCTGGCGATATTGACGATACCTTGAAGCTATAGGATTCTAATGAATCATGGGTTTTAGGGCTTAAAGGTGTCTTTAAGACAGCCATTATAATAAATAGGTAATTATTCCTGCATAAAATGTATAATATTAATCTTATGTATGAGCACCTTGAATAATGGTGTCCCTGGGCAGATTTGAACTGCCGACACCAGGATTAGGAATCCTGTGCTCTATCCATCTGAGCTACAGGGACACTCAAAAAGATACAGGAGAAATGTTAACAGAGCCCCGCACTGATGTCAAAACATTTAATGAGCTTGTTTAATAGGGTACCGGGCACCACCATTTTTATTTTCTACACTACAATGACATCCTGACTATCCTGTCCACAAGCTCCTCAAAGGATATGCCTGCCTCCCTGGCAGCCATGGGCAGGAGGCTTGTATCGGTCATGCCGGGGGATGTATTGAGTTCCAGGACATACGGGATTTCCGTGTCTTTTTCCAGGATGATATCCACCCTGGATAATTTGCTGCAGTTAAGGATATTATGGACCTTGAGGGCAGTCGCCTTTACCTTTTCTGCTACTTTTGGTGGGATCCTTGCAGGTATGAAATATTCAGTATCCCCTGTCCTTGTCCTCGATTCAAAATCGAAAAAATTATTTTTTGGGGATATTTCCACTATTGGAAGAATTTCCGGGTCATCTTTCCCTATTATGCTTACTGCAAGTTCAACGCCTTTTATATATTTTTCAAGGATGACTTTCTTGCTGTATCCGAGTGCTGATATTATGGCATCGGGAAGATTTTCCTCCTTTTCAACCAGTTTTATCCCTAAAGCGGAACCCTGTGCGGAAGGTTTTACCACTATGGGAAGGCCGATTTTTTTTACTATATACGGGAGCAATTTCGATGCCCCAAGCTCCCTGAAAGAGCTGGCATTAAGGAAATAAAACGGGGGGGTAGAAATCTGCTGGTTCAAGAAAACCTGTTTTGAAAAAATTTTATCAAAGCTTACAACATTGGGATAAACACGCGGCCCGGTATAGGGAATATTGAGGACCTCAAGTATTTCCTGGATTATACCGTCCTCACCATCTTTTCCATGCAGTGCTATATAAGCAAGATCTGCCCTGCTAGCAACAAGATTATCGACCACTGTCTCATCCACATCAAGCCTGATTACATTATAACCAAGTTTCCTTAATGCGCTGGATACCCTCTGGCCGCTCTTGATGGATATTTCCCTTTCAAGAGACCTGCCACCCATCAGTACGACAATATTCTTTTTCATATTCGTAATCATTCCTTTCGTCCTGCCTGAAGATGCAAAACGTGATGAAAATTATATT
>JAFGDA010000073.1 GCA_016932375.1 Actinomycetota bacterium
AATGAAGTGTTTATTGACCTTGACAGTGTTGCGTTTACAGACCTGTTTACCATTTCAGAATAACCAATGCTTTTTGCCTGGAGCTTGTTTTCCCTTATCCTGTCAAATACCACTATGGTATCATTCAGTGAATACCCGAGTATTGTAAGAATTGCTGCAATAGTAGAGGTGTTTATTTCCCTGTTTAATATAACATATAGCCCCAGTGTTATGAGTACGTCATGGGCAAGTGCCGCAATTGCACATATCCCGAACCTGAACTCAAACCTTATCCAAACATATATAAGGATACCCACAATGCTTATCGCAATAGCAATAAGGGCGTAATTTGCGATCTGCCTGCCGAAACCCGGCAGTACATTCCTGTCCTGGATCGGGGCTCCGTTCACTCCTATTTTTTCATTAAAGCTTTTTATTATTGATTCTTTTTCATCAGCTTCGATTGGGGTGGTCCTTATTATAAACCTGTCCGGACCTGTCCTCTGTATAACTGCATTAGGATATCCTGATTCTTCAAGAACTTCCCTTATCTCTTCAACCTCCACATCACGTGAAAACTCAAGTTCGGTCAGGGAACCGCCAAGGAAATCTATGCCGAGGTCAAAACCGCCACGTATAAAATATCCTGCCACTCCCGCAAGGATGATTACTATTGACAGTATATACCACATCCTGCGCCTGCCCATGAAATTATATTCCCTTAACTTGAACAACTATACCTTCTTCCCCTGAAGACCCAAAAATCCTTTCCCTGATGTTAGAGGTAGTCCTGCAGCAAGGAACAGTATCGACCTCATAAACAGGAGGCTTACCAGCATGCTTATTACGACGCCAAGGCTAAGGGTTACTGCAAAACCCCTTATAGGTCCCGTACCGAAACGGTAAAGTGCAGCAGCTGTTATGAGTGTTGTAACATTGGAGTCAATAATAGTCCTCAGCCCATTTTTAAAGCCATCGCCTATGGCTATCCTTGAGGATTTATCTTTTAAGGATTCCTCCCTGATCCTTGCAAATATAATCACGTTTGCATCAACAGCCATTCCTATTGTGAGTATAATTCCTGCTATGCCCGGCAGCGTGAGTGCCGACCCTATACCTGCAATTACTCCCCAGAATATTATTATATAAACTACCAGGGTTATACCGGAGATAAGCCCGAGGCCGCGGTAATACGCTATCATAAATATTAAAATAAGCGCAAAACCTGCTGCACCTGCATATAAGCCCCTGTTAAGGGCATCCCTGCCAAGGGTGGGCCCAATTGTGCTGCTTTCTTCTATAACAAGACTCACCGGGAGGGCACCTGTCTGGAGCACGAGGGAAATATCCTTTGCTTCTTCGAGCCCGTCTATACCCTCTATCTGTGCTTCTCCGTCCGGTATTGCCTGGTTTATTGATGGTGCTGATTTAATTTCTTCATCAAGGACTATGGCAAGCTGCTCCCCGGTATTGTTTTTTGTAATATCTTCAAATATATCCGCGCCTTCGCTTTTGAAGCTGAGGGTTACTATGATCCTCCCGTTGCTGTCATAACCTGCTGCGGATTTTGCCAGTTTATCGCCTGTAAGGAGCACAGGCCCCACAAGTGATGCTGCCCCGGTCCTTGAATCAACAAGGATCTCCCCAAGCGGTTCCCCTTTTTCCGCATCAACAAAAAGAAGCTCGCCTGTTTCCTTATTATACTGGAATTTCCCAAGGGCTTTACCGGAAATATCATCGCTCCCGGCATTTTCACTTCCAGGTGAGCCTGAAGCATCCTTGTCTTCAACGTTTCCGGAAAGTTCATTACCTGGTGATTCTTCATCCCCTGATTCTTCGACTCCGTCCTGGTAGCCTGGTTCTACCAGGAAAGTATCCCCGCTTTCCGGATCAATTATAACCTTTCCTTCAATCCGGGGCATATCGGAATATATATCGCTGACAAGAAGCATCTCGTCATACCCGGGGTCATATACAAGCTCCCCTGTTTCGGTGTCCAGTTCAACAAACCTGGTAATGTTAGCGGTGCTCGTCATGAGCATTCCCTCAAGCACCCTGAATTCAAGCTGTGCTGTTTTACCTATTACTTCAAGTGCCCTTTCAGGTTCATCCACCCCGGGAAGCTGTATGACTATATTATTGGAAAAATCCCTTGTAACCAGAGGTTCCGATATCCCAAGCATGTCTATACGGTCCATTATTATAAGCATAGCCTTGTCAAGGGATTCATCTGTAATCTCCTGCTTGCCTGTCTCAACAGGTTTAAGTATTACCTGTGTACCGCCTTTAAGGTCCAGCCCCAAATTTACAGGATTGGTTGCTATGTAGTATGCACAGACCCCGATTATTACAATAAATATCACAAGAATTGTGATATTGATCTTTTTATTTTTCATTCTTACCTGAAATTACCTTGCTAAACGGACTTTATTGCTGTCCCTGCTGTCCGGCTTTCTTTGAAACAGCGCTTTTACTTACCCTTACATCAACACCCGATGCAATTGTTATTATCATCGAGTCTTCCCTTATGTCCTTAATGCGCCCATGGAAACCACCTATGGTAACCACTTCATCGCCCCTCTGGAGACTTGACATAAGTTCCTGTGCCTTCTTGCTTCTCATCCTCTGGGGCCTGATAAGCAGGAAATAAAAAGCCACCACAAGTATTGCAAGCCATATCCATGTCCCATACTTTGCAAAAATACCTGCAAAGCCTTCCGGCTCCTGAACTTCCTCGCCTTCTGTTGCAGTACCTTCTGTTCCTGTAGTTGTCATTGGCAGACATGCTGTAAGCAACAAAACCATGGACAGAATTGTAATTACCAGCACTAAAGCCATACCTGATTTTCTTGATATTTTCACTATATCTCACTCCCTGTCAATTTGTTTAAAAACCAAATATTACTATTATTAACTTTTTTTAAAATATTGCAAATTATTTAATGCCTGTAATGCTTTATTTCTCCCTGTTCCTGTAGCGCTCAAGAAAATCATTCCTGAATCCCCGAAAATTTTTTGAAATTATAGCATTTCTGGCCATATTTACCAGATTGAATATAAAACTAAGATTATGTATCGTCAGGAGCATGCCCGCAAGTATTTCCCTGCTCTTTACAAGATGCTTTAGATAGGAGCGGGAATAATTCCTGCATGTATAGCATTTGCATGCCTCATCAATTGGCCTGAAATCATAATTAAATCTTTTATTTTTCAGGTTAATTCTTCCATCGGCAGTAAATGCACTCCCGGTCCTTGATATTCTTGTAGGCATAACACAATCAAACATATCAATTCCTGCATCAATAGCCTCTATTATACCTTCCGGATCCCCAATTCCCATAAAATACAGGGGTTTTTTAGGGTCAGTGTACTGCAGGGTATATTTCAGCATTTCAATCGTCCTGGGCCTTTCCTCACCCACGCTAAGTCCGCCAATAGCAATTCCGTCAAAATCCATACCGGATATTTCCTGTGCAGAAAATTTCCTGAGGTCTTTTACAAACCCTCCCTGTACTATCCCGAATATTTTTGACCTGCTGCTGTTCAGTCTCTTCCTCGCCCGGGTTGATTCTTCCGCCCATCTCAGGGTTCTTAAAGCCGCGTCCCTTGTGTGTCCATAATCCAGGTTAAAAGGGCTGCATTCGTCTAATACCATTATGATATCTGACCCCATTTTTGCCTGCATCTCCACCACATTTCCAGGAGCAAAGAAATGAACTGACCCATCAAGTACGGATTTGAATTCGACACCATCCTCCATTACTTTTCTTTTTTCACTCAGGCTGAATACCTGGAAACCTCCGCTGTCTGTAAGAATGTTGTTTTTCCAGTTCATGTAATTATGCAAGCCGCCGGCAGCTTCGATTATTTTAATCCCCGGCTGGAGGTAGAGGTGATACAGGTTTCCAAGTATAATGTTGCACCCGATATCATAAAGATCTTCATTTTTTACAGCTTTTACAGTTGCCTTTGTCCCCACGGGCATATAAACAGGAGTCTCTATTTGCCCGTGCCCTGCATTCAATATCCCGGCCCTTGCCCCGGTACCATTGTCTTCATGATGTATTTTAAAAAAATCCATACATCCAAATTTTCTTTATTTTTATAAGATTATATATCAATTAACAACTATATACCCCGGTTGTTCCATGATCCATTAACAGGACCCTGCATATTATTAATCGGTTGCTACGCTACATATCATTTACAGGATGCATGCTTATACAATATTTTATATAAAGTGGCTCTTTATTATTTCAATTTCACCTTATAAGCATGCAATCCCCGAAACTGTAAAAACGGTAACCATTGTTTATTGCATGATGGTAGGCTTTAAATATCTTATCCCTTCCAGCAAATGCACATACCATTACGAGAAGTGTGGAACGGGGAAGGTGGAAATTTGTTATCATCCAGTCAACAGCCTTGAATTTGAAACCAGGATATATATAAATATCAGTTGTCCCCCTGCCCTCCTGTATCCTGCCGTATTTTTTTATCAGTGTTTCAAGGACCCTCACTGTGGTCGTTCCAACTGCAACTATTTTATTTTTATCCTTTTTAGCTTTCTGTATTTTATCAGCTTCTTCTATCCTGATGAAATATTTTTCATTATGTATTTTATGTTCCTCTATATTTTCACATGATATGGGCCTGAAGGTATCCAGTC
>JAFGDA010000074.1 GCA_016932375.1 Actinomycetota bacterium
GCAATGCTGAATTTGTCCTTGGTAGCGACCTGAAAGAGTTTGAGAAAGAATTTGCAGGGTTCTGTGAGTCCCAATATTCTGTCGGGGTTTCTTCGGGTATGGATGCATTAATAATTGCCCTGAAGGCATTAGGTATGGGCCCAGGGGATGAAGTAATTACCGTGCCCAATACATTTATTGCTACTGTAGAGGCCATTTCACATGCGGGTGCAAAGCCTGTATTTGTGGATGCCAGCGAGGAAGATTACAATATTGACCCCGCCCTTATAGAGAATAAGATCACCGGAAAAACCAGGGCAATAATCCCGGTTCACCTGTTCGGACAGCCTGCTGATATGGATAAGATAATGGATATAGCCCGAAAGAACGGGCTGTTTGTAATTGAGGATGCATGCCAGGCCCATGGCGCGAGGTACGGAGGAAGGCGTGTTGGGACATTCGGGGAAATAGGTGCATTCAGTTTTTATCCGGGCAAGAATCTCGGGGCTTATGGAGATGGAGGGGCTGTTGTCACCAGTAACAAAGAGCTGTATGAGAAGATGAGGATATTGAGGAGCCATGGGGAAAGCGGGAAGAACAGGCACGACATCATAGGTGCAACAAACCGGCTGGATAACCTTCAAGCTGCGGTGTTGAGGGTTAAGCTTAAATATCTTGATAAGTGGAACAGCATGAGGGCCGGGAATGCTGCCATATACAGGGAATATCTGCGAAGCTTGGATGTGATTGTGCCCCGGGAAATTTCGGGCAGGCAACATGTTTACCATCTTTTTGTTATCCGGGTAAAGGACAGGGGAAAGGTGACCAAAGCCCTGTCGGAAAGAGGTGTCGCATTCGGGATCCATTATCCAAAACCGGTACACCTTCAGGAGGCTTACAAATTCCTGGGGCACAGCAAGGGTGATTTTCCGGTCTCGGAAATGCTGGCTGATGAAATAATATCCCTGCCCATGTTTCCGGAGCTGACTGAAAAACAGATAAAATATGTCTGTGATTCGATAAGATATGCCCTGGAGTGATAAGAATAAATCGGCGAAATTGATATAAAATTAAAATAACTTTAATCATGGACATCTTTAAGTATATTAACGTTTAAAAGATATGTTGAGCAGGAATAATACATACCTGAATTACAAGATATATCTCTTCATACTGGACACAGTCCTGGTAGCCGGGTCTTTTTATATTGCACTCATGCTGAATAAATATTTCTGGAAGGAAAACTACGGATATCTGATTGTGATTTATCTTATAACGTTTATATTTTATCTTTATTTTGAAAATTACAAGTATAAAAGCCTAAAGCTTATCAGGGGATTCCTGGTAGGAAATATCTTCATAAACACGATAATTTTTGGACTAATAGCGCTTTTCATTTTTATTACACCTATTGGCAGTAAAACCTTTTTTATAAACATTTTTAAATATTATTTCCTGATTTTCCTGGTGTCTTCCGTCATAATCAGGATTATTGTGTTTGAGGCTGTCTTTAAAAACATCAACAGGATAAGGTCTTTTAACAGGAATGCAGTCATACTTGGAATCACTGAAGAATCAAAAAAATTATATGAGGACCGGGAGGATATACGCAGGAACAACGGGCTTGATATTATCGGCTTTATAGATCTCAAGAAGCTTGCGATAAGGGGTTCTATTAAAAAGAACGTAATCGGCAAAATTGATGATATTATAAGCCTTTCGAATGAATATAATTTCAGGGATGTTTTCCTGGTTAGCAACAATCTTGCAACGCCATCACTATTGAAGATCATAGAAGACTTGAGAAGTAAAAATTATATACTCCATGTTAATGAAAAGAACCTTAAAGAACTTTTCAATGTGAATCTTTACGATATTTATGGGACTGCAATGAAGTTCATAGATTTCAGCATAGAAAGACATTACTATAAAAGGTTTTTAAAGGTGGTACTGGACCGCATTGTTGCATTCATAATTCTTATATTTTTATCCCCGCTGTTTCTTATCCTGCCGGTAATGATAAGATCAACCTCAAAAGGTCCGGCTTTCTTTATTGGCGAAAGGATCGGATTTAATCAGGTAAAATTTAAAATATTTAAATTCAGGTCAATGAAATATAGCACTGCTGATAATATAGAAGTCCACAAAGAAAGCGTAAAGGCTTTCTATACGGGAAAAGAAAGCGGAAAGATAAAGAAGTTCAACAGTTCTAAAAGGGTAACCGGGGTTGGCAGGTTTTTGAGGAAATACAGCCTGGATGAAATACCCCAGTTTATCAATGCCCTGATAGGGAATATGAGTATCATAGGGCCAAGACCCTGCATGGATTACGAGGTCCAGTATTTTAAAGGCTGGAGAAAGTACAGGTTTGCTGTGCAGCCGGGGATAACCGGCCTGTGGCAGGCTTATGGACGATCCAGGGTGAATTTTGAAGGGATGTCAGTGTTTGATTATTATTATTATTCGAATTGCTCTTTCAGTCTTGATTTAAAAATCGGCATTGATACTATTAAAGTATTTATTTTCGGGATTGGGGGTTACTGATGTCAGGATCTTCGGCAGCTGTTATAGGGCTCGGGTACTGGGGACCTAATGTGTTAAGGAATATAATGGAGATTGATAAGTTTGATGATGTTTATGTTCATGATATCAATGATAATAACCTTACAAGGAACAGAATCAAATATCCGAGGATCAGTTTAACAGAAAAATATGATGAAATACTGGATAACGACAATATAAACTGTGTCTTTATATGCACCCCACCGGTTACACATTACGGGCTTGCAAAGGAAGCTCTTTTAAAAGGCAAGAATGTCCTGATAGAAAAACCTATGACTGTAAGCGTAAAGGAAGCTGAAGACCTGATCAGGATTTCCGAAGAAAAATCCCTTATTTTGATGGTGGGCCACACTTTTGAATACAGCCCTCCGGTTGAAAAGATAAAAGAGATAATTGACGGGGGGATTCTTGGCGATATTTATTTTGTTTCCATGTCCAGGATAAACCTGGGCATACACAGGAAAGATGTCAGCGTGATATGGGATCTTGCAACGCATGATTTTTCGATACTGTTCAGGTTGATTGATGAAATGCCCCGGAAGATTTCTGCAGTTACCAATTCTTTTGTAAAAAAAGACTTAAAAGATGTCGCCTTCATAAACATGAAATATGATTCCGGGATTATTGCAAATATCAATGTAAGCTGGCTGTCGCCAAAAAAGGTAAGGGAGACCATAATTGTTGGCAGCAAAAAGATGCTCATATATGATGACACCATGAGTGATGAAAAGATAAAGGTATATGACAAGGGAGTCGAGCTCCTTAAGGACCCTGACAGTTTCGGGGAATACCAGTTGACTTACAGGACGGGTGATATTTATTCCCCGGTCTTAAAAAGCACTGAGCCGTTAAGAATAGAGATTGAGCATTTCCTGGAGTGTGTAAGCAATGGAACCAAACCCAGGACCGATGGTTACTGCGGGTTGAAAGTGGTAAGGGCAATAGAAGCCGCAGAGAGGTCTTCTGATAAAAATGGGGAGGTAGTAGAGATCAATGCTGGCTGAAAAACCTGACAGGTTGATAATTTACAGCAATGTTAAAATTGGAAAGGGCCATGATATAGCCCCCTGGGTCGTACTGGGAAAACCACCC
>JAFGDA010000075.1 GCA_016932375.1 Actinomycetota bacterium
TATAAAATAAAAATAAACCTGATCGAATCCTTATTCTTCCGGATAATCATAACTTCCCTGCTTTTATGGTACGGGTTATAATATTATTATATCACTGATAAATTTTAAAATACCGGAATGAACCCCTGGTCTCAATAATATTGGAAAAATATTAATATAATCACCGTAATTCTTACGATTATAATCAATGTAATCATAAGGATATTCATGAAAAATACATTTTCAGAATTACCGGCCAATACACAGGAATGATTGTTTTTCTTGTATTTTGCTTATTAATTATCAGTAGTTTATAATTTTTATATAAATATCATTTTATAATTTTTAACTCTACGGATACCTGAATCAGGGAACCTTATAGGTTTTATGTGTCTATTATTTTATATGTCTAATCCATAAATAGAAGAAGGACAGAAATGGAAAAGAGGATAACTGGAAAAACAGGGTGAAATTATCCGTCAAAGGCTTTGGCAATTGACAATCTTTTTATCTATTCCCACCTGAAAAACCTTATTGATACTATAAGGCTTACAACTGTCCATCCCCCCATGGCAGCCAGCTGGATCCATATAGAGCCCAAACCCAGGCCGTCAATTATTATTGACCTCAGGGCATCTCCCATATGAGTGGAAGGGAGCCCATTTGAAATAACCACCAGAAAATCAGGCATGATGTTGTTTGGAAAAAATATGCCGCCCAGGAATAGGAGGATAAAGAATACAATCAAAATTATGGGCGTTGCACTCCTCACACTTCTTATGAGGCTGGCCAATGCAAAGCCTATGCTCAAAAAACAAATGGCCCCAAAAGTCAGGACCAGCCAGAAATAAAAATAATTGCCCATTATCCTTATATTAAAAGCAAGGATACCGATTGCCAGGAGCAGTATTGTCTGTATCAGGATGACAATATAACGGTGTATTATCTGGGCACCAATAATCGCCTGCCTCTTTATTGGTGTAAGGAATAATCTCCTGTATATTCCCTTACTCCTTTCTTCCACAAAACTGGTAGCAGAAGACATTATGCCGTTTACCATTACCGCCATAACTATTATACCGGGAAGCATGTATTCAATAGCCCTCATACCATAGTCGTCCCACACCATATCTCTATATATGAGGCCATACAGGACCATAAAGAATAATGGAAATGCAATGTTCCAGAAAAGCTCATCCTTTTGCCTGATAAACAATTTCATCTGCAATAAAACCTGGTTCCTGAATCCACGCATAATCAGCTCCTTTTATTCCCTTAATTTTTTCCCGGTAAGCTTTAAAAATACATCCTCCAGCGTAGCTTTTCTTACAGAGATATTCTCTATATTTATATTATTCCCGTCAGCAATCTGTGTAAGCTTTTTTAGCACCTTTGACGAATCTTTTGAGCTGATCGTAAACCTGTTATCATCTCTCTGGAATGAAGTACCGGAATTAAATACATCTTTGAATACTTCTTCCACCCTGATGTCGTCACTGCTAAATTCTATTGTGGAATCCAGTCCGGCATTTGTAATAAGGGCAGAAGGCTTATCCAGTGCAATTATATTCCCCTTATCTATAATACCTACCCTTTTACATAAATATTCAGCTTCTTCCATATAATGGGTAGTGAGGATTACAGTTTTACCCTTATCCCTGAGACCGGTTATTATACCCCACACGTTGCGCCTGGCCTGGGGGTCAAGCCCAGTAGTAGGTTCGTCAAGGAACAATATGGCAGGATCATTTACGAGGGCCAGGGCCATTGCAACTCTCTGTTTCTGTCCTCCTGAAAGGGTACGGTAATATGCATTCTGTTTATCGGTAAGCGATACCAGTTCGAGCAGCTCTGTCGTGGGAACAGTACTATTATAATAGCTCCCGAACAATCCGATTACTTCGTTTACCTTTATATGGTCATATATGGTAGTGCTCTGAAGTTGCGCACCTATGATCTCCTTTATCTTCCCGGGTTCTTTGCAGGCATCAATGCCGCATATATTTATGGTACCTGAATCCGGCTTTCTGAGTCCTTCTATCATCTCCACAGTGGTAGTCTTTCCGGCACCATTGGGTCCAAGCAAACCAAATATCTCGCCTTTTTCTATTGCAAAGCTTATATTATTTACAGCCACCAGATCACCGTATTTTTTTGTAAGGCCCTTTATTTCCAGTACAGTTTCCATATCTTCCTGCCTTTTATGTTAGTATCTTTGATGACATGTTTAAGGTTATTACACAAATGATTATAGCAGTTAAACACTGCATGGAAAATATTATTTAATATTTTTTATACTTCTGTTATTAAAATAATAGAATAAATGATATTTTAGCTTATCTTCGTGAACATTGCATAGTTAAGGATTACAAAGAACTTGATAAAAAAGTATGCAGGGATGCAGATGATGACCGCATATTGGCACTGGCCAAACATACCCATACTGACTATATAATTACGGGAGATGAAGACCTTCTGGTTCTAAAGGATCTTGATTCTATCCCTATAGTAAATCCACGCAACTTCTGGAATATTATCAAAGGGAAGGAAGTTATAGATGATTGAAATGTCCAGGGTATCCTTGAGTTCATAGCCTGATATGCCTGATTATTAAATTAAAGGTTGCGTGCCAAATCCTTGTGTCGTTAGGATGAGTGTCAGGGATTTTGTGAATAGCCTAAATTCTGGGTATGGAGAACCATAAAAACTATAAGTTTTATTATTAAACCAGCTGCTTCAAGCCCTATCTTCTTGTTTTAATAGTTTCTTTAATCCATGCTGGATCCTTACGCATTGGTAGAACTGCAATGATATATGCAGCAAACTCTTTAACTATGTCATAATAAATAACATAGGGAAACCGTTTTGCAGGCATTTGATATAAACCATATTTCTTTTTATGTATACCTGCATAAATCACCAGAGATTCAAATCTGTAATCAGACTATCCAAAAAGTAATTACCAACTCCGGGTCTTTTCTGCTCATAGAAAACTTTTCCATCATCCAGGTCAAAAACTGCTTCTTTTATGACTAAAACATCTTTTATCTCAATCATTTATACATTGCTTTCAATTTATCAATAGAAATAAATTCTGCTTTACCATTTTTCATCTTCCTTTTTCTCTCTTCAACTACTCCTCTATGCCATTCCGGAGTTTCTATTTCGGATCCTTCATATAAAATGGAATTCCAAAGTTCTTCCATTGTCTGCAGATGTTCTGCTATACCCATCTTCTTAATAATAATATTCATAATATCTACTCCTATTTTTAAAACCATTCTTTATTTTTTATTCATTAATATAACACTATTCTGCTATTTTCAATATTTAATGCATTTACCTAAATAGTCAAAATCATAATTATTAAATTATCAGTAGTATCAGTGGTTATGGAGGCGGCACCCGGACTTGAACCGGGGATAAAGGTTTTGCAGACCTCTGCCTTACCGCTTGGCTATGCCGCCGTTTAACACAGAGTGTAATTATAAAATACTTTCAAATAAATGTTAAGCCCGGGAATGTGATTCCAGTCCTTAAAAAATTCCTTCTATCCCTGTTCCGCACTTCATGCATTTTCCGTCTTTAATATGGTTTCCTGTAATGCTGAATCCTGATCTTTTAAGTATCAGCTCCCCGCAACCAGGACAATATGTATTTTCATGACTGCTACCCGGTATATTGCCTCCATAAACATATTTAAGCCCACTATTTTTTCCTATCTCCATTGCCCTTTCTATAAGCTCAATTCCCGTGGGCGGTATATTCGATTTATACTGGGGGTAATAGGCACTTATATGCCAGGGTATGCTCCTATCCACTTTAGCCAGGAATCCGGCAATATCCCTTAATTCTTCGTCAGAGCTGTTCATACCGGGAATGATAAGCGTGGTCACTTCCAACCAGATACCCTTCTCCTTTATCCTTTTTATATTATCCAGGACAGGTTTGAGTCTTCCACCTATTTTATCCCTATAAGTATCCTCCGAAAAGCTTTTAAGATCCACATTGGCTGCATCCAGGTATGGCTCTATCATATCCAGCGCCTCATCTGACATGAAACCATTGGTAACAAAAATATTCTTTATATTCCTCTCATGAGCCAGCCTGGCTGTATCATATGTATATTCAAAGAAAATTGTGGGCTCCGTGTAAGTATAGGAAATACTTTTACAGTTATATGAAATAGCATGCCTCACAAGTTTTTCAGGAGAAACATATTCCCCTTCGATCCTGTTGTGGTCACATGGCGTCTGTGATATCTGGTAATTCTGGCAGAAAAAACATTTAAAATTGCATCCCATTGTGGCAACCGATAACGAATTTGTACCTGGAAGGAAGTGAAACAGTGGTTTTTTCTCTATTGGATCCACGTTTTCTGCTATAAGCTTTCCATATACCAGTGTATATAACTCTCCATCCATGTTTTCCCTTACACAGCATTTTCCCCTGTCCCCGGGACCAATGACACACCGGTGATTACAAAGGTCACACCTTGCTTTTTTGGATTCCATCTTTTTATAAAGAAGGGCTTCTTTTAATCCTTTATCCATTCTTATCACCTGAAACCAATTATCTTTTAAATAATTAATATTCGGTTACATTTATACGCGCTACTTGATATATTGATTGATATTTTTTGTATATTTTTTATTATACTTATACTTTATTATATAACAATTTCAAAATATGGAGAAAATTATGCCGCATGTAATAATCAAGCTATGGCCCGGAAGAACAGAGGATCAAAAAATCCGATTATGCAAAGAAATTGCACGTTCATTGATAGAAATAATAAATGTTCCTGAAAACTCCATCTCAATAGCCATTGAAGAAGTCCCCAGTGAAAAATGGGCAGAAGAAGTCTATAAACCTGATATTATCGATAAGAAAGATAACCTTTATATAAAACCAGGGGGTAATTCCTTTAAATAAACCATTCAGTGAAAAGGACATTTTAATTACTATTGGTTTATTACAGGTGAGGCTTTTTCATCGAAAGGTTTCGTCCGCATTGCGAGTGAAAACAGGTACGGGTAATTTTTTCTTATATGGTTCATGTAACAAATCCATTCATGCACAAGATAACCATAAGCTCTTGTAACATCTACCACAAGATGGTCATAATCCGCTCCCGGAAAACTACAGCATGAGAGTAAAAGCGCTATTCTTTTATGTTGCAGGCTGTACCTATTTTTTGTAGAGATACAAATTTGGTAAATAACAAAATATTGCTGGTGTCGGAAGGGGGACTTGAACCCCCACGAACTATACCGTTCACAAGGCCCTCAACCTTGCGCGTCTACCAATTCCGCCATTCCGACAGATATGTCCTTAGCCGCTCAACAGTTTCATTCCTGATAATCCAGCTGGCATCGAATATTTTAGAATCATTCAACAGAACTAAAAAAATGCATCCTGGCTTCCTGTTCAATTTCCCGGGAATGAAAGTAAATCAACACATCCTAAAAATGCCATATAATTCTAAAAATAATATTTATTAATGTCAATAAACATTTATTTTACAGTTTCTAATTTTGATAATCTGGTTATCCCGGCGCCATCCAGGCTCCGCTTCTGCTGCTGCAATACGCAGGTTTATTCTTATAAAACCTGTCGCTAATCTGCCGGTTTAAGGCTCAGTGCAAGATGCTCAAGGAGGTTGCCCTGTTTTATTACAAGCTTGAATTCACCGCTGCTTTCAAGTTCTTCCATTAGTGCCTTATCTACAGGTATGCTGAGGATATCAATCTCTCCCTCTTTAAGCATCGCTATGAGATTATGTATATCAGGATCGTAAAATATTTTAACATTTTCAATTTGCGGCTTTTCCCCATAATAATACTCATTTTTCTCAAGGAGCAGGTAACTGTCTTTTACATATTCTTTGATACCATAAGGACCGCAGCCATAAATGTCCCCAGGCGGAAAATAATTAACATTTTTATCAAGGAATGTATCCTTTTTTATTATGACACTGAAAAACTTCTGCCAGTCATCAAACCTATCCTTAAAGATTATCTTGAAAGTTTTATCACCGGTAATTTCCAGGCTGTCTATTTTTAAATAATCTTCATCTATCTCAAAAAAATAATCCCCCTCCTCCAGGACTTTCCTGTAGAAATCATATGTGTACCTGATATCTTCCGTGGTAACAGGGGTGCCGTCATCCCAATATACATCATCCCTCAGGGTTATGGCTTTTTCGAGACCTGTGATTGGTCCAAAGTTTTCCATCTCCATTATTTGATCCTGGTTTTCATTGTCAATATGCCCGTCTACAAGGAGAGCATCGTAGGCACCGTCATTTCCGGACTCGTACAGACCGTCAAAAACAAGGTCATTTATACAATTAATTTCAAATGAATTAAAAATATCAATCTCTTCTGCCTGGTAGCCTACCCTTACAGTGCTTCCGTCTCCTTCCCCTCCATCTATACCTGAATCTCCCGCAACAGCCCATTTTTCTATATCAAATCTCAAATGATTATCTATTACTTCAAAATCAATGTTTTCATACCTGCCGTTATATGCAATCACAAAAAGGCGGTTATACAGCGGAAGCACCACTGCATCACCGGCAAGCTGGTCCTGCAAATCTTTAAATAATCCTTTCCTTTCCTCCGTATCCTGCATATTCTCAAGCCTAAAAAAAATCTGGTCCACCTTCTCATTTTTATACCAGTAAAAATTTTCACAATTTGTATTGTCTTCTGTTTCCATCGAAGGAATTTTTTCCGATGAAAAGCTGTTTTTCAGGCAATCTTCATCTGAACCAATCAATGACCATAAACCTATTTCATAATCGCTATTCTTAACAAAATCCTCATACCATTCCTTGGGAGGTTTATTGAATATCCATATGTCTATCCCTATCTTTTTAAAATCTTCCCTGATTATTTCTTCAACCAGTTCCTTGGCTTCACTGTTATCCACCGCCCCTATCGTAATATATAATGGATTATCGGGACCATAACCAGCTTTGGCAAGATACTCTTTTGCTGCTCCAGGATCATAGCGGTAACACGACCATGAAGGATTCCAGTAAATGGAGCCAACAGGAAAAAGGCTGTTAGCCACCTCTCCGTATCCGCCAAACAGCTCACTTGCAATCCTTTCCCTGTCAACAGCATATAAGATGGCTTTCCTGATATTTATATCACTGAGTGGGTTTTTATTTAACTGTTTTGCCTTTAATTGCAGGAAAAATTCTTCAGTCATAACTTGTTCTTCAACAGTGGGGACTTCATCATCTTTATTAACGGTATTCTTAGAATCCCTTTTCCCTGAAATAGCTTCCAGCCCGAGATCCTCAAATCTGCATGAAGCGAAAGTTATTGATGACAGAATTGAGATAATCAATAATGTAGCAATAAAAAGCTTTATCCTTAAATTTCCGGTAAATTTCATATAAGCACATATTTTATATAATTGTTTGAATTATTGAAATACTTGTTTAACCTGGATAACATAAGCGGGAAACTGTCTTCCACCAGTACCGGATTTAATGCTTATTCATAAAGCTGATTTTTATTCAGTAAAAAAACTTCAAAAGATTTTTAGAAACTAATATATGGATTTACCGGCAAAAAAACAGGCAGCATAATGTTCTTTCCCTTCATTCCCGTATTTCCTCAGGGGAGGCGCCTCCCTGCCACATATATCCTGCGCGAGAGGACACCGTGGATGGAAAGTGCATCCGGAGGGAGGATTTAATGGACTGGGAACATCACCTTCAAGGACAATCCTTTTTCTCTGCCTTTCAATATGCGGATCCGGTATGGGAACTGCAGACAACAGCCCCATTGTGTAAGGATGCAGCGGCCTCGAATAAAGATCCATGCTGTCCGCCACCTCTACCAGTTTGCCAAGGTACATTACTCCCACCCTGTTGCTCACATGCCTTATAACCGACAGGTCGTGTGCTATGAAAAGATACGTTAAGCTAAATTCCTTCTGCAGGTCGGCCAGGAGATTCAGTATCTGGGCCTGTACTGAAACATCAAGTGCGGATACAGGTTCATCACAGAGTATTATTTTAGGTGTAAGGGCCAGGGCTCGCGCAACTCCTATTCTCTGCCTCTGGCCTCCACTGAACTCGTGCGGATATCTGTTTAAATGCTCGGGGTTCAGGCCAACTATCCTGAGCAGTTCCTTAACCCTGTCAATGCGCATTTCCTTCGTACCGCTTTTATGGATTTCCAGTGGTTCCGATATTATGTCTCCTATGGTCATCCTTGGAGACAGGGATGCATAGGGGTCCTGGAATATTATCTGGATATCCCTTCTTACCCGGAACATTTCTTTTTTATTAAGTTTAAAGATGTCTTTTCCATTATATATAACAGAACCTGAAGTTGGGGGAATTAAACGCAGTATAACCCTCGCAGTAGTTGATTTTCCACAACCGCTCTCTCCTACAAGACCAAAAGTCTCCCCTTTTTTTATATTGAAACTTACATCATCTACGGCTTTTATTATGCCGGAATCGGACCTTAATAAAAATCCACCCCTTAAAGTGTAGTATTTTTTTAAATTTTTTACTTCTAAGAGAATATTGTTATCATCCATTATTTGTTATTTAGTTACTAAGTCTGCCATTATTTACCCTGTTCCTTAAAAAATCCGCTGCCCTGTGACACGCTGCAAAGTGCCCTTCTTCGATTTCAATAAAGGGCGGGTAAACATTTTTACATTTTTCTATTTTATAATCACATCTTGTCCTGAAAACACATCCTTCAGGAAGGTCTATAAGGCTCGGGGGTGAACCTGTAATTGGTTTTAGTTTCTCCTTCTTTTCCTCATCAAGACGTGTGATCGAATTCATCAGGCCCATTGTATAGGGATGCATGGACCTGTAATAAATGTTGTCAACAGTGGAAAACTCAACAGGTTTTCCTGCATACATCACAAGAACCCTGTTCGCATATTTTGCGACTACGCCAAGGTCATGGGTTATCAATACAATGGAAGAATTTGTCCTGTATTTAA
>JAFGDA010000076.1 GCA_016932375.1 Actinomycetota bacterium
AACCGGGCCCCGTGAAGCTATCAGCTTTTAAGATGAGGGATATATTAAAACAATATGAAAATAAATACAAGGGCACATATGGAGGTTGTTTTCTGTTTTATATTATACATTCTTAAAAATGGCAAGAATATTTACCAACTACAATATTCATCAATTAACATATATGCCAATAAATAAAAAAAGCTTTCATTATAACCCTGTTTATGTAAGTATATTAAATAATTTGACATATTTGAGAGTTTTGTTTATACAATAATTATGGCACTACTGGATATCAAAAATTTAAGCTTGCAGGTAAACGGAAGCAAATTACTGGAAAACTTAAATCTAAGTTTCCATGAGAGTATGGTTTACGCCATTGTGGGGCCAAATGGCGTTGGTAAAACCACACTGGGACATACAATAATGGGTCTTGAAGGTTACAGGAATTTCGACGGAGACATATTCTATAAAGGGGAATCATTAAAAGAACTTAATATTTTCGAACGCGCAAGAAGGGGTATTACACTTTCATGGCAGGACCCGGCAAGATTCGAAGGAATAAGCATAGAAAAATACATCGCAGCATCAAGCAAAGAGATTACAACAGAAAGAGTCTCTGGGATTTTAAAGGATGTAGGAATGAACCCCGAAATTTACCTGAATCGCAATGTTGATAAAAGCCTCAGCGGAGGAGAGCGTAAAAAGGTGGAACTTGCATCAATACTGGCGATGAAACCACAACTGGCAATCCTTGATGAGCTGGATTCCGGCATTGACATCGATTCCTTGAATAATATCTTTGACGCAATTCATTATCTCAGGTCAAATGGCGCCAGTGTGGTCCTGATAACCCATAGCCTTGCGGTACTGGAAAAAGCAGAATATGCATTTCTAATGTGTTCCGGTAAAATCCTGAAACATGGTAAGGCTACCGAAATAAGTAAATATTTTTCAAATAAATGCCTGCCCTGCAAACATAAGAATGAACCTGAGGAATCGGTGATTATATAGATGAGCCTGGATAACATAATAGAAGAAGCGGGAATACAACATGTGCTGGAAGATAATAAAACTGCAAGACTGGTTATTAATAAAAACAAAGTACTGAACAAAAATACCGTACCCGGACTATTAGTAGATACTGAGGAAATGGAAGACGGGGTTAAAATAGACATCACCCTTGAAGACAATATAATCATACCCGAACCGGTTCATTTATGTTTTGGAATAACCCATAAAAAAGCAAGACAATTAATCAGGTTAACCCTGAAAATGGGAAGGAACTCTTCAATGTCTGTTTATTCACACTGTGTTTTTCCTTTTGCACAGGATATCATCCACGAAATGGACGGGACTGTAAAAATTGGACAAAACTCCAGGTATTCGTATTTCGAAAAACATATTCATGGTGAAGAAGGAAGCATAAGGATAGTGCCAAAGATGACAGTTAACCTTGATGAAAAATCAAGGTATAAATCCGAGTTTGAACTTAAAAGAGGCAGGGCTGGCATTATCGATATGGATTATGAAGTTTTCTGTAAGGACTATAGTATCATGGATGTGTCATCGAAAATAAGCTGCAAGAGCGATGATAAGATTAATATAAAAGAAACAGGCCACCTGATTGGAAAATATTCAAGGGGTGCGCTGGTATCAAGAATTGCAGTCAGGGATAAATCTGCCGCCAGCATATTTAATAAACTGGTGGCAACAGCAGAATATGCAAGGGGGCATATCGACTGCAAGGAAATCATTAAAGATAATGCCACAGCCAGTGCCATACCTATAGTAGAAGTCAGCAACCAGAAAGCCCATATAACACACGAGGCTTCAATAGGAAGCGTTGATGCAAAAGAGCTTCAAACACTGATGTCCAGGGGCCTCGATGAAGACGGGGCAACTGAGCTGATTATTGAAGGTCTTTTAAAATGATTACTGAAATGTAAAACTTCTATACACCCGGGCGGTTAGCTCAGATGGTTAGAGTGCTGCGTTGACATCGCAGAGGTCATTGGTTCAAATCCAATACCGCCCACCATCTGTACAAGCATGGATTTTCCGGTGGCCCCCCTCTGGCTCTCCCCCAAAATGGTTACATGACTCTCACTAACAGCTCTTTATGACCTCAAAGCCGGACCGTGGACTACGGGAATCTTTATTCTTCAATATCAAACCCGCTGTGAAGCGCCTTCACTGCATCCCTTACCCTGGGTTTCCTTATTACGCAGGATATCCTTATCGGGGAAGTTGAAATCATTTCAATATTTATATCCCTGTCTGCCAGTATCCTGAACATCCTTGAAGCAACCCCCGGATGGGTCTGCATCCCTGCACCAACGATGGATACCTTTGCAATATCCGGGTCTACCGCTATACTTTCGCTTCCAAGCACTTCCAGTACTTTTCTTGCGAGGGAGAGATCCTCATTTTTTATCGTAAATGATATTGCAGCTATACCCTTTTCGCTTACATTCTGTACAATAAGGTCTATATTTATATTGTTTTCCGCAAATTTCCCGAACAGGTCTGCTGCCACACCCGGCCTGTCAGCAAGTCCAAACACGGATATTTTGACCTGATTTGTATCGCTTGTGACCCCTGTAATAAGAGGCCTTTCCATCTTTTCTTCTATTGCTTTTTCGTCCATAACCCAAGTCCCCTCGTTTTTATTAAAACTCGACCTGACATGTAAAACCACGTTATGTTTTTTGGCAAACTCAACAGCCCTCAAATGAAGCACCCTGGCCCCTGAAGATGCCAGTTCAAGCATTTCATTATATGATAATGCATTCAGCTTTACAGCTTTCTGCACAATATTGGGGTCTGTGGAGTAAACCCCGTCAACATCCGTATATATTTCACAATATTCTGCCTTCAGGGCTGCTGCTATTGCCACAGCCGTTGTATCGGATCCCCCTCTTCCAAGAGTGGTTATATCCCCTTCGCTATTTACGCCCTGAAAGCCGGCTATTACTACGATATTGCCTTTTTTAAGCTCTTTAAATATTCTTTCGGGCCTGATATTCAATATTTTTGCATCGGAATAGGCGTCATCTGTGAAAATCCCTGCCTGTATCCCGGTAAGGGATACACAGCCCCGGCCTTTTTCCTGGAGAGCGAGGGAGAGCATTGCTATTGAAACCTGTTCACCAGTCGAAAGCAGCATGTCCATCTCCCTTCTGGAAGGGTCGCTGCTTACCGATCCTGCAAGCTCAATAAGCCTGTCTGTTGTATCACCCATGGCAGATACCGTAACCACAACCTGTTTTCCCTCACCCGTAAACTCAATGACCCTGTCTGCCACTTTCCGGATCTTATCTGCATCTGCTACGGAACTGCCTCCAAATTTCATTACTACAATGTCTTTTAATTTTCCCATTTTATCCATATCCCTGAATCCCGGGTTTAAATTTTGCTTTTCCCATGCTTTCCTGTATGACCTTAAACTCCCTTGTTTACTGAACCAGTTAATTGGTTTCCTTTATAGCTTAAACAAGACAATAAAACCAATTACCGGGTCTATAACTAACCCCTGGCTTCAGACATGGCCCTGTATTTCTCATATTTTTCCCCTGCCATTTTCTCAGCTTTTTCAAACAGCTCCTCTGCAATATCAGGGAAAGTCTTGGTAAGCGAGGCATACCTTACTTCACCCATAAGGAACTCGCGGAAGGATTCCTTCGGCTCCTTAGAGTCAAGCTGGAACGGATTTAAACCTTCTTTTTTAAGCAGCGGGTTGTACCTGAAAAGGTGCCAGTACCCTGAATCCACTGCCTGCTTCTGCCTGAGCTGTGAATAGCCCATACCGGCATATATCCCGTGATTTATGCAGGGCGAGTAAGCAATTATAAGTGAAGGGCCTTTATAGCTTTCAGCTTCCTGTAATGCTTTAAGCGCCTGCTTCTGGCTTGCTCCCATGGCTATCTGTGCCACATAGACATAACCATAGGTCATTGCCATAACCCCGAGGTCCTTTTTACCCATCTTCTTACCTGAAGCAGCAAACTTTGCGACTGCACCCAGGGGGGTTGACTTTGATGCCTGGCCGCCGGTATTGGAGTAAACCTCGGTATCATAGACCATTATATTTATATCTTCACCTGAAGCAATAACGTGATCAAGCCCACCATAACCAATGTCATAGGCCCATCCATCTCCCCCAAATACCCATACGGATTTCTTTATCAAATAATCCTTAAGTCCAAGTATTTTCTGCCTTAATTCAGCAGTATCCTCACTGCCGGCATCACCTTCAAGAAGTTCCAGCAACTTTCCTGAAGCTGCTGTAGAGGCTTCTGCATCTTCCCTGCCGGCTATCCACTCATTTATTGCTTCCTTCAGGTCTTCCGGGATTTTCTTCGAGGCAAGCTCATTTAAGTACTCCCCGATCCTGTTCCTGATCTGCCTTACCCCGAGTGCCATTCCATATCCATATTCTGCATTATCCTCAAAAAGTGAATTTGCCCAGGCAGGGCCCTTTCCCTTCTCATTTACAGTATATGGTGTCGATGGTGCAGACCCTCCCCATATGGACGAACATCCTGTGGCGTTTGCTATCATCATCCTGTCACCAAAAAGCTGGGTTATAAGCTTTGCATAAGGAGTCTCTCCACAACCACCGCACGCACCGGAAAATTCAAACAGCGGTTTCCTGAACTGGCTTCCTTTAACAGTATCAGGGCTCATTACGTTATCTTTTACAGGGATATCCATTGCAAATTCCCAGTTACCGGCCTGTTTTTCCTGTGAAGAAAGTGGTTTCATTACAAGGGCCTTTTCTTTTGCGGGGCAGACATTTGCACAGCTTCCGCACCCCGTGCAGTCCAGCACACTTACCTGTATCCTGTACCTGAAATTCTCAAGTCCCTTACCCTTCGCTTCGACGGTTTCAAAATCAGCAGGGGCTTTTTTTGACTCTTCTTCTGTAAGCAGGACGGGTCTTATGGCTGCATGAGGACATACAAACGCACACTGGTTGCACTGTATGCAATTATCCTTCTGCCACTCAGGGACATTAACTGCAACGCCCCTCTTTTCATAAGCTGCGGTACCGGGAGGAAACGTCCCGTCTTCAGCTCCCACAAAAGCGCTTACCGGGATGCTGTTCCCTTCAAACCTGTTTATTACCCTCAGGATATTTTTTATAAAATCAGGCTCCTGTGCAGCGGTAATATCTTCAGCCTGCACCGCATTTTTCCATTCAGGGGGTATTGTAACCTTTTTCAGGGCATCAACTCCCCTGTCAACTGCCTTATTGTTCATTTCGACAATCTTTTCACCTTTTTTACCATAAGTCTTCTTTATGGCATCCTTTAAATACCTTATGGCATCTTCAAAAGGTATGACTTCAGACAGCTTAAAGAATGCTGCCTGCATTATCATATTGATTCTTCCACCCAGCCCTATCTCCTGTGCAATGTCTGTGGCATTAATAATGTAAAAATTTATATCGTTTCCTGCCAGGTATCTTTTCATGGAAGCTGGGAGCCTGCTATCAAGCTCTTCAATGCCCCACTGGCAGTTCAGGAGGAACGTGCCCCCTTTTTTAAGGCCGCTTAACATATCATACTGGTCAACATAAGCCTGATTGTGGCATGCAGTAAAGTCGCACCTGGAAATAAGATAGGTTGACTTTATGGGCTTTTTGCCGAACCTCAGGTGGGATACTGTAAGCCCGCCGGATTTTTTTGAATCGTATGAAAAAAACCCCTGCGCATACATGTCAGTATTATCCCCTATTATCTTGATTGCATTCTTGTTCGCCCCTACCGTGCCATCCGAACCAAAACCCCAGAACTTGCACTTTATTGTCCCCTCCGGGGCAGGGTCTATTTCTTCTTTTACATCCAGTGACAGATGGGTTACGTCATCATTGATGCCTATCGTAAAACCATCTTTTGGTTTATTTAGGCTCAGGTTATCAAATACTGCCTTTATCTGGCCGGGAGTGGTATCCTTTGAACTGAGTCCATACCTTCCACCCACAATTACCGGTCTTTTTTCCATTTCATAGAACACGTTTCTTACATCAAGATACATGGGCTCTCCCATGGCACCGGGTTCCTTGGTGCGGTCAAGCACTGCTATCTTCTTTACTGTTCTGGGAAGGACTTCAAGAAAATGCTTTGCCGAAAAAGGACGGTAAAGGCGCACCTTTATGGCGCCTACTTTTTCACCCCTGCTGCTTAAATAATCAACAGTCTCTTCTATTGTATCGGTGACCGAACCCATTGCTATGATTATATTTTCTGCATCAGGCGCGCCCACATAATTAAATAGTCCGTAATTCCTGCCTGTCAGTTTGCTTAAATCTTTCATATAACCATCTACAATACCGGGAAGCTTCTGGTAGAAAATATTCGATGATTCCCTTGCCTGGAAAAATATATCCGGGTTCTGTGCAGTTCCCCTTGTAACAGGATGTTCCGGGTTAAGCGCACGCTGCCGGAATGCTTTAACCGCTTCCACGTCAACCAGTTTTAGCAGGTCTGCATAGTCCAGCACTTCTATTTTCTGTATCTCGTGTGAGCTCCTGAAACCGTCGAAAAAATGGACAAAAGGCACTCTTGATTTTATTGCCGATAGATGGGCCACCCCGCCAAGGTCCATTATTTCCTGGATGGAACCCGACGCCAGAAGGCCGAAACCTGTCTGTCTTGCGGCCATAACATCTGAATGGTCCCCGAAAATGGACAGCGCGTGGGTGGCAAGTGTCCTGGCGCTTACATGAAATACCCCCGGCAGAAGTTCGCCTGATATCTTATACATATTGGGGATCATAAGCAGAAGACCCTGGGAAGCTGTAAAAGTGGATGTAAGCGCCCCTGCTGCAAGTGAACCGTGAACCGCACCCGAGGCGCCACCTTCCGATTGAAGCTCGCTTACACTCACAACCTGCCCGAACATGTTCTTCTTTCCATGGGCAGCCCATTCATCTACATATTCCCCCATTGTTGAAGACGGGGTTATGGGATAAATAGCTGCCACCTCGGTAAAGGCATAGGCAACATAGGCAGCAGCCATGTTCCCATCCATCGATTTCATATTTTTCATCTCTGAAACCCTTTCATTATTTATAAACCGGTATATTTAAAAATATTAAAAACCTGTTAAAAGAGCCCGCACGGAACCGACCAATAAAACCTAATAGAAATTTCCTGAAAAAGGGCAAAACTTATGGAATTATAACATAATAAAATCTTTTTTTAAAAAGACTGCTCACAGTTCCCTCCGGTCTTTAAGTGCCCTTCCAATGGTAACCTCATCTGCATATTCGAGGTCGCCGCCGACAGGTATTCCACTTGCGAGCCTGGTCACTTTCACGTCAAAGGCCACTAATTGCTTTTTTATATATATTGACGTGCTTTCACCCTCGACACTTGGATTTAAGGCCATTATTACTTCTTCAACATTTCCTTCCTTCACCCTTTTTAAAAGCCCGGGAATCCTAATCTCTTCGGGTCCAATGTTTTCTATTGGGGAAAGCAGTCCGCCCAGCACATAATAAACACCCCTGTACTGACCGGTCTTTTCCAGCAGTATTATGTCTCCCGCTTCCTCCACAATGCAGATCCTTGAATTGTCCCGGGACTGATCACGGCATATATGGCAAACTTCATCTTCGGTGATATTATGGCATATGCTGCAGAACCTTACCTTTTCCTTTACTTCAA
>JAFGDA010000077.1 GCA_016932375.1 Actinomycetota bacterium
ATACATTTGAATGTCAGGGAAAAGCTTGAGATTGCCGAGCAGCTTGCAAGATTGAATGTGGATATCATAGAGGCAGGTTTCCCTATCTCATCGAACAGTGATTTTGAATCAGTAAGTGCTGTATCAAAAAAAATAAAGAACAGGGCTGTGGCTGCACTGGCAAGGGCAAATTTTAAGGATATAGACGCTGCGGGAGAAGCACTGAAAGGAGCTGTACAACCGGTTATACATACTTTCATATCTTCCTCGGACATACATTTAAAACACCAGTTCCACAAGACAAGGGAAGAAGCTATTGAACTTGCAGGGAGTGCTGTCAAAAGGAGCAGGAAATACACGGACATGGTTGAGTTTTCGGCTATGGATGCCACAAGGAGTGAACTGGATTTCCTTTGCCGGATGCTTGAGGCGGCTATCGTAAACGGGGCGACCGTCCTCAATATTCCTGATACTGTAGGATATGCAATTCCCGATGAGTTTGCCGGTACGATAGATTATATTTTCCAGAATGTTAAGGGTATTGAAAATGTAATAGTAAGCGTGCATTGCCATAATGATCTCGGACTGGCAGTCGCAAACTCCCTTATGGCGGTAAGGCATGGAGCAAGGCAGATAGAGTGTGCCGTAAACGGGATAGGCGAACGTGCAGGTAATGCTTCGCTTGAAGAAGTGGTGATGATTATAAATACAAGGAAAAAAGACCTTGGTGTATATACTGACATAAACACAGTGGAAATCATGAGGACAAGCAGTATGGTAAGGTCGCTGACCGGTTATATAGTAGCTCCCAACAAGGCCATAGTAGGGAAAAATGCTTTCATGCACGAGGCAGGAATACACCAGGACGGGATGCTGAAAGACAGGTCCACTTATGAAATAATCAGGCCAGAGGAAATCGGCCTGAAATCATCAAGACTGGTTCTTGGGAAGCATTCAGGAAGGCATGCCTTTAAAAAAAGGCTGGAAGAACTAATGATACATCTTGATGATGGAAGCATGGAAAAAGCTTTTGCGAGATTTAAGGCACTTGCTGAAAAGAAAGGTACGTTAAATGACCTGGATTTAAGCGCAATCGCGGAAGACGAGATCAGGGAAGTTGAGGAGTATTTTAAATTAAGGAAATATGAGGTGAAAAGTGGTTCGGATATCAGGGCTTCCTCAACTGTAGATATAGAAGTTGGAAATGTCTTAAAAAAGGAAACATCTGAAGGGGATGGACCTGTGGATGCTTCATTTAAGGCAATTGATAAAATAACCGGGATCCATGCGAGATTGGTCGAGTATAATATAGAAGCAGTATCCGAAGGTAAGGATGCAATCGGCTCGGTAAAAATTGTTATAAGTTATAATGATTCAGTGGTGATGGGCAGCGGTATAAGTACGGATATTGTGGAGGCAAGCATAAAGGCTTATATAGATGCCATGAACCGTTTGATGGATATTCAACAATGAGAGGGGGAAATTAAGCAGTTGGAAGGGAAAAAAAGGCCGCAGACCATGGCACAGAAAATTCTTGCTGCACATTGCGGAAAAGAATACGTGGAAGAAGGCCAGATAATAAATGCTGAAGTGGACCTTGTTCTTGGTAATGATATAACAATGCCACTGGCTATAAAAGAGTTTAAAAAAACAGGTGCAGGCAAAGTATTTGACAGGGACAGAGTGGTAATAGTCCCTGATCATTTTACCCCGAACAAGGATATAAAATCGGCACTACAATGCAAGGTTATAAGGGAATTCGCACATGAATATGGCATTTCAAATTATTTTGAAGTTGGAAGAATGGGTATAGAGCATGCTCTACTGCCAGAGCTCGGACTGGTCGGGCCGGGGGACCTGATAATAGGTGCAGACTCCCATACATGCACTTACGGAGCCTTAGGTTCTGCATCTACCGGGGTTGGGAGTACGGATGTTGCGGTTGCAATGGCCACCGGGAAACTCTGGTTCATGGTACCAAAAACCGTAAGGTTCATATACGAAGGTAGTTTAGGCCCATGGATATCCGGAAAAGACCTTATCCTCTACACCATCGGATTAATAGGGGTGGATGGTGCATTGTATAAATCAATGGAGTTTACAGGTCCTGTCATAAAAAGACTTTCAATGGACTCAAGGCTTACAATGTCAAACATGGCAATAGAGGCAGGAGGAAAATTTGGTATAATTGAAACAGATGATATTACATTGGAATATTTGAAGCCGAGATATAAGGGTGAATACAGGATATTCCATAGCGACATTGATGCCCCTTTTGAAAAAGAATACCGTATTGATTGTTCTTCACTGAAACTCCAGGTTGCAATGCCGCACCTTCCTTCCAATACTGCTGAAGCCGGGCAACTAAAGGATATAAAGATAGACCAGGTTGTCATTGGTTCCTGCACCAATGGAAGGATTGAGGACCTGAAGATGGCTGCAGGAATTTTAAAGGGGAGGAAAGTCCATTCCCGGGTAAGGGTAATAGTAATACCGGCCACCCAGGGAATTTACCTGGATGCCTTAAAACAGGGTCTTCTGGAGATATTTATTGAAGCTGGTTGTGCAGTAAGCACCCCTACATGTGGTCCTTGCCTTGGAGGGCATATGGGGGTACTGGCTGAAGGTGAGAGATCGGTATCCACAACAAATAGGAACTTTGTAGGCAGGATGGGCCACCCGAAAAGTGAAGTTTATTTAAGCGGTCCGGCAGTTGCTGCTGCATCTGCAATTGCAGGAAGAATAGCTGTACCCGGGGAGGTAATCTAATGATTATTAAGGAAAAAGTTATAAAATACGGCGAAAATGTGGATACGGATGTCATTATACCTGCAAGGTACCTGAACACAAGCGCCGAAGATGAACTCGCTTCCCATTGCTTTGAGGACCTCGATGAAAACTTCCGGGAAAAAGTAAAAGGGCACCGTGTAATAGTTGCAGGGCATAATTTTGGCTGCGGGTCGTCAAGGGAGCATGCGCCACTGTCAATAAAAGCCAGTGGAATAAAGGCAATAATAGCAAAATCATTTGCAAGGATATTTTTCAGGAATGCAATAAATATAGGGCTGCCTGTACTCGTAAGCCCCGAAGCTGCTGATTTCATAAAGGATGGAGATGAGCTTGAAATAGACCTTGATAAAGGAAAAATATCGGATATAACCGGAGGCAGGGTTTTCGATATACCCCCGCTGCCGGATTTCATACAGAAAATAATAGACAGCGGAGGATATATAAAGTTTACGAGCATGAATATCAAGAAAACGTGAGTAAGTATGGAATTAATTGGCTGTAGCCATGCATTAGAATTATCCCCGGTATCCGGAATGTTTTTAGAAGTATAAATTAAAAGGTATTAAAAGATGGAAAATGAAAAAGAATTAAAGAATAAAATATTTGTTTATGATACTACCTTAAGGGATGGTACGCAGAGGGCAGATATTTCATTCTCGGTAAATGACAAGCTTCAGTTAATCGAGCGTTTTGATGATATTGGGATTGATTATATAGAAGTCGGTTTTCCAGCTTCAAATCCAAAGGAAATGGAAGTATTTGGACAGCTTAAAAATAAAAAATTCAGCCATTCAAAGATTATAGCTTTCGGGATGACCAGGTACAAGGACATTCCTGTGGAAAAAGATAAAAACATGGGAGCACTGATAGACTCAGGAGCTTATGGTGTCGCAGTAGTAGGAAAATCATCCCTGCTTCATGTCAAAAAAGTAATAGAGACCACTCCCGGTAATAATCTTGATATGATATTGGGCACTATTGAATATCTTAAGAAATATTTCCCGGAAGTGCATTTTGATGCCGAGCATTTTTTTGATGGTTATAATGAAAACCCGGATTATGCACTTTCCACCCTTAAGGCTGCAGAAGAGGCAGGTGCAGATTATATATATGTTTGTGATACAAACGGGGGCGCACTACCCCTCGATGCACTAAAGGTTATAGAAAAAGTGTCGGGGGAGATAAGAACTCCACTGGGGGTACACTTCCATAATGATAACGGCTGCGCTGATGCAAATACCATCATATCGGTCCAGAAAGGGGCGGTTGTTATCCAGGGTACCATAAATGGCTATGGCGAGAGGTGTGGAAATGCTGATTTATGCACAATTATTCCAAATCTTGAGCTTAAACTCGGGAAAGAGTGCCTGAAAAAAAATAACCTCAAGCATCTTACAAACCTTTCGAGGTTTGTGAGTGAGACAGCAAACCAGTCTGCCTATCCGCATCAGCCTTTTGTGGGCCAGAATGCTTTTGCCCATAAGGGGGGCATGCATGCAAGCGGGATAAGCAAGCTTTCGGAAGCTTTTGAGCATATAAGTCCCGAAAAAGTGGGAAATACGAGGAAAATTCTTATATCGGAGCTTTCAGGTAAAAAATCCATCATATTGAAAGCAAAAGAACTTGGCCTTGACCTGGAGCCGGATACCGGGACTGCAGGAGACATACTTAAAAAGATTATGGACCTTGAACACAAAGGTTACCAGTTTGAAGCGGCCGATGGAAGTTTTGAGCTGCTGGTAAGGGAATTTGGAGGAAAAAAGAAGGAATTTTTTAAAGTGGAGAGTTTCAGGGTATTGAATGAGAGAAGGGCAGATGGTGGGATGATGTCTGAAGCCACAGTCAAGGTACATGTAGGTGACAAAAGAATCATCGAGACCGCAGAAGGCAACGGCCCGGTTAATGCCCTTGACAGCGCATTAAGAAAAGCCATAATAAGCTGTTATCCCGGACTGTCTAAAATCAAGCTTACTGATTTCAAGGTAAGGGTACTTAATGAAAAAAAAGGTACTGCTGCAGTAGTAAGGGTTTTAATAGAATCTACAGATGGTGAAAAATCATGGGGTACCATTGGTGTATCCGAAAATATAATCGAAGCAAGCTGGCAGGCCTTAGAGGATGGGATTGTTTACGGTCTCATACATGTCGGTTGCAAATCGGGTCAGTAAGGTACTTTAATTTTTTAAAATAACATAAATAAAAAAACCACC
>JAFGDA010000078.1 GCA_016932375.1 Actinomycetota bacterium
ATATCCCCAATTACATCATTACAGAAGTTACTTACCCTGTCAGCGTTTTTTAAAAGCCTTATTGCCTCTGCTGCGCCCCTTATCTTTTTGGCGGCCATGCTGTTCAGGGGAACCACTGTGCATGCAGTAACAGCAACCCCGATTATGTCAAATAAAACTCCTGTTGAGATAATTATTGCAAGAATTATTAATGTAATAATAATATTGGTTTTTATAATCAGTGTTTCAGATATGAAGCTTACTGTAATTGTAAGAAAAAAACTCCACAGGATAATAACTATGATCCAGTTTCTTATTCCTGTAATGGATTTTTTTAACTTTACCAAAAATGGCTCCTTTTAATTTTACAATGAAAGAGATGGCAATGCGATAAGTAAACTTTGCAGCTTAAAGTCCAGTAGGATTTCCCGGACAGTTACTGAGTGTTGCCACATCAGCGGTTTCCCATTAAACTGTCTCTATAGCGTCACCGCATATAGGACTGGATTGCCATAAAAACTACACTGTAATCCCTACCGCATCTCTCATAAAGAGAACAGCCTAGGGGCTTTCCCCGGCAGTCTTGCATTCACTAGCCTCTTTAGCAATAACAGGTTTCAAACCTCATATAATATAATGGTGCAATAACTGGCACCGGAATTATAATGGCTCTCCCCCTGTATCACGCAAGGCAGGCTACGCCGCAATGCCTGTTAAACAATTACGGGTTTCTTTCAAATGCAAAATTTAGTGCATTTGAAATCTCCACGGAAGATGGGTCAACGCCCATATGCCATTATGGATCGCCCATTTTCCTTAACCTCCACGACCAGCCCCCGACTGGGCGTCAGCAGCCAATCACAGAGACTTCATGTATACGCCCTTAACGGATTTTTAGCCCCGTCTTCATGAACACAGGTACTGACTAGGATACTGCGCTATCCCTTAAATTGTCAAAAATAAAATCAAAGTCATCAATTAAAGCGACTTACTATATTATATCATAATTTTTTTATGTCAATGTCATACAGGGGTTCTTTGACTATTCCGGAATGCTGTCATAACCCCAATCCTGCAGTTTTATTGTTCACTGGATAATATATTGTTAATATTAGTGCTTAACTTTATAGATTATGGGGTTAAAATATAAATATGGCAGGGTTATGCAAACAGGCACACATCCGGTTATTGCTCAGGTTGTGCTGGTATTTTTTAGGTTAAAGTATGAAAATTAAGGAACAGGATGGAGTTGCCAGGCAGTTGTTTTGACTTTAATATATAAACTGGAGCAAAGATGGAAGCGTCATTTTAAGGAAAAGAAAACAATGAAGAAAAAAAATACCAGGATTTTAGTAGTTGATGATGATGAAGAAAATACCTACTTCCTTAAGACAATGTTTGATGGCAGGGGATATGAGACCGTTACGGTTAAAAACGGGGCAGAAGCCCTCAACAGATTGAAGGAGGTACATATCGATTTGGTTATTTCAGATATACTGATGCCCAGAATGGATGGATTCCAGTTATGCAAGGAATGTAAAAAAGACGATAAGTTTAAAGATATACCTTTTATAGTCTATACCGCAATTTACACGGAAAAAAAAGATATAGATTTTGCCCTTGGTCTTGGAGTGGACAGGGTTCTGACAAAACCTATCGAACCTGAAATCATTCTAAAAACCATCAGTGATGTAATTAAGGAAAAAAATAAAAAGAAAAATTTTACCCCGGAGCCTGTAGTTATAGATGAAGCCATCTTTCTATCAGAATACAGTAAGAGAATTGTAAAAAAACTTGAAAAAAAAGTTGCAGATTTAAACAGGGAAATTTCCATCCGAAGACAAACCGAAATTAGCCTGCAGCACAGGTTAAAAGAGCTGGATTGTCTTTTTCGTATATCAAGGTTAATAAACAATCCTGTTTTGTCACCTGAGAAGCTGTTTAAAGAAACATTAAATATCCTTCATTACTCATGGAAATATTCCGGTTCGATCTGCAGCAGGATAATTTTTAATGATGAAGAGTATAAAACCGACAATTTTAAGAAATCCGGACTTATGCAGTCGGCGCTTATCAAGGTAAATGGAATAGATTCAGGAAAAATAGAAGTATATTACAGGGAAGTGGAAATAAAGAATTTCGAGGTGTCCTTCCTTGAGAAAGAGCAAAATTTAATAAACAGCGTTTCAGGATTGATCGGGTTATTTGTTGAGAGGAAGATGGCAGAGAAAGAACAAAAAGAAAGTTATAAAAATCTCAAAAAAGCCATAGTCATAGAGAGAAACAGGATAGCCGGTGAATTTCATGATACTGTATCACAGACACTTTTTTCGTCCAATCTTATGCTTGAGAGTATAAAAAAAACAGCAGTTGATAACCCCATGAAAATATTCCCGGTTATTGAAAGGGTGTTAAAATTAAATAACGCTGCTTTCCTCGAAATGAGGTCCTTATTATATGAACTCAAACCATTAAAGTTTGCCCGGGAAAGCATATCTGACCTGATAAAAAGATTGGCTGACATCATTTTCCTAAAAAATGGCATATCCGTCGATTTCAGGTCAACAGGAAAACATGAATATCAATATAAGGTGAAGCATGAATTTTACCGTATTGCCCAGGAAGCCGTAAATAATATAACCAAACACTCGCAGGCATCCAGTGTAAAAATAGACATCAGGTCTTTTAAAAATAATTTAAGTCTTGAAATAGTTGATAACGGCAGGGGTTTTTATTTGCAAAAGGAATATCCCGAAAATTTTGGAATAAATATAATGGAAGAGAGGGCAAAAAGCATAGGCGCTGCAATAGATATAGAAAGCTGGCCCGGGAAGGGGACCAGGGTGCAGGTTGTCTATAAAGCATAGCCCTCATAAATGAAAAATTTAACTTTATAAATATGGAATTGCTTTTTCCTGGGTTATCCTCGATAGACAAATTAGGACAGGGTTTTATGGTTTTTTATTTATACAAATTATAATATTTAATAATGCCCCGGATGAAATTAAAATTAAAAGGTAAAATCTTGGTTATCCTTGCGGCAGCAAGCATGGCAATAATAATCTTTTCGGTAGCTATTTTTATATTTAACCTTAGGAACAATATATTTGAATTAATCCGGGATGATTATGAAAACCAGATAGAACACCTGGATTTCGCATTGTGCAATTTTCTCGAAGAAGCCTACAGTAATGTGGAGACAATTGCATCAATAGATATAGTAAGGACAGGAGATGACAGCGAGTTTACAAATTTCCTGTATGCCGATGAAAAAACTTTCCAGTACGACATCGGGGAAACAGAGCAGGAAATAATAGAAATATTCAGCAGCTTCAAGAAAAATCACACTTACATCAGCTCAGTTTATATGGGAAGGGAAAATGGCAGCTTTGTGAGGTCACATAAAAGAGCAAGGCCGACTAAATATGACCCGAGAGAAAGACCGTGGTATATTCTTGCAAAAGAGAATCCGGAAGAGGTCATCAGGACAGAACCATATGAATCACTGACCACGCCGGATATCAATATAGGAGTGGAAAAAGCCCTTATAGATGATAAAGGAGAATTTTTTGGTGTGGTAGGGATGGATATTACACTGGATAACCTGACTGATTATATCTATGGAATAAAGGTGGGGGAAAAAGGCTGGGCTGTCTTAATTGACGAGAACGGCACCATACTTGTAAGTAAATACAGGGAAGACAGGTTAAAAAACATATCGGAACTGGGGCTGGAGAATCCAGGTGAAATAATGAACCAGCCAGGCGGATATACAATTTTAAATGTTAATTCGGGAAAAAACTGGTTATTTTATGATACCTCGGAAAAATTGGGCTGGAAAATAGGGCTGGTTATTCCGGATAAAGAAATCAACAGTGAGGTATGGAACAATATTTATACCAATATTATAGTGCTTGTCCTTTCTCTTGCAGCACTTGGTTTACTAATACTTTTGGTCCTTCAAAAATTTATTTTAAACCCTATAAAAAAACTTAGTGACAGCACGGCCTTAATTTCTAGGACGGGTAACCTGGAGCATTCAATTAATGTAGGGTCCCGGGATGAGATCGGTGACATGACAAAGTCTTTCAATAAAATGATGGAGAGCATAAATAAATCAAATAAAGCTCTCAAGGATTCGAAGAGGGCACTCCTGAGGCTCAATAACGAATTGGAAGAGAAGGTTAAGGAAAGAACAGAAGATCTCGTGCATGCAAACGAAAGGCTAAAGGAGCTGGACCGGCTAAAAAGCATGTTTATAGCCAGCATGAGTCATGAATTGAGGACACCTTTAAACTCAATAATTGGTTTTACCAGCCTGATTTTAATGGGTATGGCAGGAAAAATTAACAATGAGCAGAAAAAACAGCTCACGATGGTTAAAAGCAGTGCAAACCACCTGCTGGAGCTTGTAACTGACGTGATAGATGTCAGCAAAATTGAGGCTGGAAAAGTGTCTCTTTCAATAGGGGATTTTGACCTGATTGAGGTGTTGAAGGAAGTAAGGGATTCATTTGAAGTAACTGCAGGGGAAAAGGGGATCAGCCTTGCCTTAAAAGTTCCTGGTAAACTCATGATGCGGAGTGACAGGCTCAGGGTAAAGCAGGTAATAATGAATTTTGTAAACAATGCCTTTAAGTTTACCATGCAGGGCAAGGTGGAGATAAAAGCAGGGAGAAAGGATGGTAAAATATTTGTAGATGTCTCTGATACAGGTATGGGTATCAAAGAAGAGGATATGGGAAAGTTATTCAAGCAGTTCAGCAGGATACAGGTGGAGAATTTTCCAAAAGTGGAAGGGACAGGCCTCGGGCTTTATCTATCCAAAAAAATAGCGGGTCTCCTGAAGGGCGAGGTAAAAGTAAAGAGTGTTTTTGGCAGGGGAAGTATATTTACCGTCGAATTGCCATTGCAATAAATTGCCATTGCGGTATAAAGGAAAATATGATGAATAAGATACTAATAGTTGAAGATAACGATAAAAATATGTATCTGATGAGCTTCCTCCTAAAAAAGAATAATTACTCAGTGATAAAAGCCGGAAGCGGAGAGGAAGGAATGGAAATAGCATCAAGGGAAAAACCCGACCTGATTTTAATGGATATCCAGCTTCCCGGTATCGATGGTCTTGAAACTACGAGAAGAATCAGGGAAATTGAGTCCTGCCGTGATATTCCAATAATTGCAGTCACTTCATTTGCAATGAGCGGGGACAGGGAGAGGCTTATAAATGGCGGCTGCACAGGATATATTGAAAAGCCAATTAATGTTAATAATTTTTTATCAGAAGTAAGGCATTATTTAAAACCGGTTTGATTTTTGTAACCATGTGTTAAAAAGTAAACCTGAGGTTGATATCATATTGTTTTTATATGTATAATATTAGACAATATTTTTTATAAAAATTAATAATTCATATATTAAATAGCAACCATCATGATTAGAGTAATGATAGTAGATGACCACCCGGTAGTTCGTGAAGGAATCAAAACATACCTTAGCAATCATGACAGTATCGAAGTTGTTGCGGAAGCACAGGATGGAGACACGGCAATAGAAATATTCCCTGGATTTATGCCAGATGTGGTTTTGATGGACCTGATGATGCCGGGGACAAGTGGAATATATACTACAGAAATTATCATGAATAGATGGCCCCGGACAAAAATCATTGCACTCACAAGTTTTGTGGACAGGCAACTTATTGAAAAAACGATTAAGGCCGGGGCAATAGGCTACCTCCTTAAAAATATCAGTGGTGAAAAACTTGCATCAGCAATAGTAGAGGCCATGAAGGGGAAGGCAACTCTTTCTTCGGAAACCAGCGGGTATATATTGACTTTTTTAAAAGAAAATAATCCATACGGAAAGCTTACAAAAAGAGAAAAAGAGGTGCTTTCTTTTATTGCAACAGGCTTAAGTAATGATGAAATTGCTGGGAAGCTGGTAGTCAGTCCAAATACTGTTAAATTCCATGTCGGGAATATATTAAACAAGTTAAATGTTAGAAACAGGACAGAGGCAATTGCAGTAGCCCAAAAGGAAAACCTATTATAGATCCTATTATATATGATAGTATGGAAACCATTCTTTTTTTAATAAAAATCCATACTTATTAATATTATTTTAGAAACCCCCCTGCGCTATAATAAAATTGTCATGGTTTTATTACGAATCATTTCTTTTTAAAGATATGTCAATGGAGGGGGATAGATAAAAGGAAGCTGGTTAAGAGGAGCCAGTCAAAAGGAGGCTAACAATAATAATACCAGTAAGTAACCATACCGGGTTTCAGGGGTTGTTAATTTGATTATTAAAAACTCCGGAAACCCGGTTATTTATAATTCCGGACCTATTTATAAAGTTCCATACCTTCTTTTAGAAGCTTTTGGTCCCAGATCATTTTTAAAATTTCAAGATCTTCAGAGTAGTCGGTTCTGGACTCATCTTTATCATACTCAAGTTTTTCTAAGATTTTCAAGTTAAAATTTTCCCCACCCTGCTCTTTCCAGTCTTTCTGGAGTTCCTTATTGGGGAAACTACCAAAATCAAGCTGGAACCTTGCCCTGTTCATCTTACTTTTAAGGTCTTTGGCGGCTTCAATATAACACCTGTTCCCGGAGCCCAGGCAAATCATGAATACTCCCATATCGGGTTTCATCAACCTGTATTTTTCCTTAAGCTCTTTTTTCCTGTCCATTTGTTTATATCCTTTTTTATGAAGTATTTTATCAAATATCAAAGAACAATATAATAAGGGAAGCACAGATAAGAAATTATGCGAATAATTTTTACGGGGTGTAATCCAGTAATTGTTGTAATAATTATAAATCTGAAATAAAATTACCTGTTATGGTATGGGGTTAGCTGTAAATTTCCCATAAAAATATGGTTAAAATTTGGTAGTTCCTGGTAAAAATATTTTATTATGAATTCTATTGAAGTAAAAAACCTTACAAAAAGATTTGGCAATGTTACCGCTGTTGACAGTATCAGCTTTGAAGTAAAAAAGGGTGAATTTTTCGGATTTCTCGGCCCCAACGGAGCCGGTAAGACCACCACAATCAGGATGCTTACGGGTATTATCGGAAAAGATGATGGAAGCATTAACATAATGGGATTTGAAATGGGCAGGCAGACACTTGCCGCAAAGGGACTCATGGGAATTATACCGGAAGTTTCCAATGCCTATAATGATCTTACTGGCTGGAATAATATGATGTTCCAGGGGGAGCTTTACGGCCTTGACAGGAAAAAGCGTCATGCGCTATCGGAAGGTCTCTTAAAGGATTTTGAGCTATATGGCAGGAAGGACCAGCTGGTAAAATTTTATTCAAAGGGGATGAAGCAGAGGCTGATAATATGCATGGCTCTTTTAAACCAGCCTGAGATAATGTTTTTAGATGAGCCCACATCGGGCCTTGATGTACAGAGTACTTTTTTAATCAGGGAAAAAATAACCAGCATAAATGCAGCAGGCACAACAATTTTCCTGACAACCCATAACATGGAAGAGGCAAACCAGCTCTGTGAAAGGATAGCAATTATAAACAGGGGAAAGATTGCAGCCATAGACACACCTGAAAATTTAAAACTGACCATCAGGGAACTGCAGTCGGTACTTGTGGCGTTTGACATGAATATAGAAAAAGATTACCTGTCTGTCCTGCCGGGTGTTTCATCTGTGCGCAAAGCCGGGGATAAGTTCCAGCTTTATACAAAAGATCCGGGCGGATTGGTATTTTATCTTATAGATTTTGCGAGGGAGAAAAAGCTTAAAATATTGACTATAAGAACAGAAACACCGACACTTGAGGATGTTTTTTTAAGCCTTATAGGAGAAAAAGAAGACTGATGATTACCTATATAGAACAGCTGAAAAAAGTATGGGCTGTTTGTAAAAAAGATATGAGGATATATTTCCTGAAGGCCCCGGTTTTGATATTCGGGGTTTTGTTTCCCATTTTTCTTTTTATGGCATTTGGAATAGGCAGGAAAATATCTGCACCCGAACTTTTACCCGGCCTGATTTCAATGGCACTTTTTTTTACAGCAGCAGCGGTGGTACCGCTGATTGCTCCATGGGAGACAAGGACCAGGACGCTTGAGAGGCTCGTATCTTCACCGGTGCTCATATCAACAATTGTACTGGGGGATATCACTGCATCTTTTATTTTTGGCCTGATTGTGGCTTTTATTCCTGTAATTGTGGGCATAGCCATAGGAGTCTCCATAAAAGCTGTTTATTTCTTTATTCCGGGAATAATTGTTGCGTCATTCTGCTTTTCTTCGCTGGGTTCCTTGATGTCTACCCCGCCTGCTGACACTCCATCAAATATAAATATGATTACTACGGTAGTTAAATTCCCCCTCGTATTTATAAGCGGCATCTTCATGCCTGTAAAAGATTTGCCGTTATGGGGGAGAGTACTTTCATATATTTCACCGCTTACGTATCTAACGGATCTTGTAAGGTACTGTATTAATGGTGAAAATTATTTTTACATCTGGATTGATTTTATAGCTCTTTTAATCTTTTCCCTTTTTTTCTATATTCTTGCAGTGAAGCTGCACCAGAGAAATATACCAAGAAGGATTTAGCCTGAAAATATTAAACGACATGAAGGGAAATCATATACCATATATCAAACTCCAGGGAACAATAAACTTAGCTTTAATGGATAATGTTGTTATGCAATGTCAATTAAAGTTATATATGCTTTAAATGCTTGTACGTTATCTTTTAAGCAGTATTCCAAAGACCCCGCGTATGAGTTCCCTTCCGATCTGTGTGCCTATGGAGCTTGCTGCAGACCTTGCCATCCTCGTAATGACAGAGTCAGTACTTTTCTTTTTTGAAACATTACCACCATAGTCATATTGCCCTTCCCTGGATTTTATACTTTCAGAATTTTCTTCGATGGCAGCCAGCTTTTTCTGCAATATCTCATAAGCGGATTCCCTGTCAAATGTGCCCTGGTATTTATTATAAAAAACTGAATTTTTGATAATTTCATCACGCTTTTCGGGAGTTATGGTACCGAGCTGGCTTTTTGGCGGTAAAACGAAAGCCTGCTCAACAACTGAAGGACGACCCTGCTCGTCAAGAAATGATATAAGGGCCTCACCAACTTTCAGTTCCGTAATGACCCGGGTAATGTCAAGGCCAGGATTCTGCCTGAAAGTATCGGCTGCCGCTTTTACAGAAGCCTGTTCTTTCGGTGTAAAAGCACGAAGTGCATGCTGTACCCTGTTTCCAAGCTGGCCCGATACTTTATCGGGAAGATCGGTAGGGTTATGTGTTATGAAAAAAACGCCAACTCCCTTTGAGCGTATGAGCCTTACTACCTGTTCAATCTTGTCGAGGAGTATTTTTGGCGCTTCATCAAATAAGAGGTGTGCCTCATCAAAGAAAAATACTATCCGGGGCTCTGGAAGATCGCCAACCTCAGGCAGTTCTTCAAATAATTCTGAAAGGAGCCATAGCAAGAATGAAGAATAAAGTGCCGGTGAATGAAACAGCTGCTCGGCAGCCAGGATATTTATAATACCCCTGCCTTCGTTGTCTGTTTTTAAAAAATCCATAATATCCAGTGCGGGTTCTGCAAAAAAATTTTCTCCGCCCTGCTCCTCAAGAGTGAGCAGGCCCCGCTGGATGGCACCTATGGATTGAGCAGCAATGTTTCCATATTCAAGGGTGTAGTCTTTTGAATTATCTCCAACATATTTAAGCATGTGTCTTAAGTCTTTTAAGTCAATAAGGAGCATTCCGGAATCATCTGCAACTTTGAAGACAATATTTAATACTCCGCTCTGTACTTCATTTAAACCCAGGAGTCTTGAAAGTAAGAGTGGCCCCATTTCAGAGATGGTTGTCCTTACCGGGTGCCCGAGGATGCCAAAAACATCCCAGAACGCAACAGGGAACCCTTCATACCCGAAGCTGTTTAGCCCAAGCATCTTGATTCTTTCATCAATCTTCGGGTTGCCTCCACCGGGCCTGCATATGCTTGCTACATCACCTTTTATATCAGCCAGGAAAACCGGCACCCCGGATGAGCTGAATGCTTCAGCGAGGACTTTCAGGGATACGGTTTTACCGGTTCCTGTTGCGCCAGCTATCAGGCCATGCCGGTTAGACATTTTCGATGACAGGAAAATATCACGTTTTCCCCTCGCAAACAACATTTTATGAATTTCTTCCATAAGAAAATCTCCTTAGCAACACCTAAAATGGTAATAAAAAAACGCTGCTTTTTAATTTCAACGAGTTTAATTTTACTTAAAGTGAAGCAATAAATGAAGTGTTGGGCTTAAAATATATAAAAATGGAATAAAAACATTAAAAAGGGATTTGACATAACATATTGTTAGTATTATTATATATTTATAAAGATTATAATTTTGTAATTAGTAAAAAGAGGATATGAAGCCTGGATCAAAAAACGGAAATATCTCCGATGTTTTAATTAAAAAGAACATAAAACCTTCGTACCAGAGGATAAAGGTTTTTGAGTACCTCCTTGGCACAGACAGCCACCCTACGGTTGAGCAGATATATAGCGATCTTGTAAATGAAATCCCGACTCTTTCAAAGGCAACCATATATAATACATTAAATTTATTTGAGGGGGCACAGCTTGCAAGGGTTATAACAATTGAGGAAAACGAAACAAGGTATGATGCCTGTATTGAAGAACACGGACACTTTAAATGTGAAAATTGCGGAAAAATTTATGATTTTCCGGTAAATCTTGATAACCTGGTTTCCGGTAACGGAATCCTTGAAAATTTTAAGGTTAATGAAAAAAATATTTATTTCAAAGGCATTTGCAGTAAATGCCTTAATAACAAAAGCAATAAACAGGAGGGAAAAAATGGAACAGGAAAATGAATACAGGATGCCTTTGATAGGTGACGATGCGCCATCGTTTACCGCAAAGACGACACAGGGGGAAATAAATTTCCCGGCAGACTATAAGGGTAAATGGGTTATTTTATTCAGCCACCCTGCAGATTTTACACCCGTGTGCACTACAGAGTTCATGACTTTCGGCTCAATGATGGAGGAATTTAAGGCGCTAAACACTGAACTGATAGGGCTTTCAATAGATTCGCTGTATGCGCACATTGCATGGCTGAGGACAATCAAGGAAAAGATAAAATGGAAAAACCTTGAGAATATCGAGATAACCTTCCCGCTCATAGAGGACATAAAAATGGATATTGCCAACAAGTTCGGGATGATCCAGCCAGCGCAGTCAACAACCCAGGCGGTCAGGGCGGTTTTTGTAATTGATCCCAAGGCAAAAATCAGGTGTATACTATATTACCCCCAGTCAACAGGCAGGAATTTTGACGAAATCAAGAGGATTATAATTGCCCTGCAGAAAGCTGATGCTGACGGAGTCGCTACGCCTGCAGACTGGAGACCCGGAGATGACACAATAATTCCGCCGCCGGGTTCCTGTGGAACTGCAAAGGAGCGAATGGAGTCCCAGGGTGATGACAGGTATTGCCTCGATTGGTTCCTGTGCTTTAAAAAAGAGAAATAGCCGGTATTTATATAACTGAAGCCGGACAGGAATACCGTAATTGTTGAATATCTTAATTTAAATTATGGAAGATAGCCTGTCCGGCTTATTTTAAAACACGTCTTTTGTTTCCTTATTACTTAATTGAACATGCATGTGATTTTTATAAAAAATCTTATTTATTACTTATAAGTGGCC
>JAFGDA010000079.1 GCA_016932375.1 Actinomycetota bacterium
TATTTTATTTTTTCCCATGAGGTATTCTTATCGGTTACCATCAGCTCATTGATTGCTTTCCTTATTTTTTTTTCCACCCTGGTTTTCTACCGGTGGGTAAGGCTGAAAAATCCTGTAAAGCTCCTGCAGTTTGTTTTTATTTCTTTGATTGCAAAGATGGCGTTTCTTGGCCTTGCATTCTACCTGATATTCAGGTCCGGAATCCTGGATATGACTTCTTTTACGATATCATTTTTAATTTTCTTTACTCTGTTTTTAAATATGGAAGTATTTTTTATATACAGGAAAATATTGTTTAAATAAACAGGAGAAGCCCTTGGAAGTCCTTGAGCACTTTCACCAGGAAGTGATTTTTGAAATAAAGTTTGGCTGGTTTGATATATCAATAACAAACCTGACCATATCCTTGTTTGCTTCAGCGGCCCTGTTCCTCATCCTGCTCATCCTTCTTGCGAGGAAGCCCGGGGTAGTGCCCGGAAAAGGGCAGGTGGTAATTGAGCTCATGCTGACTTTTATAAAGAGGAACCTTGTATATAATATGATAGGGAAGAAGGAGGGCGACAGGTGGGTTCCCCTCGTGGGCGGAATATTCATATTCGTGCTTGCGAATAACCTTATCGGGCTCATACCAGGGCTCTATACCCCAACACTGAACCCGATGGTCCCGCTTACGCTGGCAGTTATTGTTTTTTTGATAGTCCAGGTAACAAACCTGAGGATGCATGGCATAAGAGGCCTTGCGAGGACCCTTGCTCCGCAAGCGGTCCCTTCCTGGATGTATGTGATTGTCGTGCCAATAGAAAGCATAAGCATGATAGCCAAGCCTTTTTCACTGTTTATAAGGCTTACTGCAAACATGCTTGCCGGCCATACAATTATATTTGTACTTTACAGTTTGATACTTTATTTTAAAAATTATTTTGTTGCGGTTCCCGTAATACCATTTGCGGTAATAATGACCATATTTGAAATATTTGTATCGGCCATACAGGCATATATATTTGCAGTGCTTTCAGCCCTGTATATAGGTGAAGCGGTAAGGCCGAAACATTGATTTTTTTATTATTACTGATAATTAAATGCATGGAAAATTGAACAATAAAAATATTTTTAAATCAGGAGGAATTTAATGGATCCAAAGACAGCAGCATTGATAGCAGCGGGGTTTGTAATGGGCATAGGGTCTATCGGTCCGGCCCTGGCAATCGGCAATCTTGTAGGCAAAGCGCTTGAAGGCATGGCAAGGCAGCCCGAAGCCGGGGGGCAGATACAGACAGCTATGTTCATAGGGGTAGCTTTTGCAGAAGCAATCGCGCTTTATGCCCTGGTTGTCGCATTTTTACTTATATTCGTTGCATAACATTTTTATCAGGGTTCAAATAAAAAAAGAGGTGTGAATATTTTGAACGAAGCAAATGATTTAATGCTCATATTAAATCCGATGACAAGCACAATATTCTGGTCGGCGGTGGTTTTTATAATCCTGGTTATAATTTTATGGAAATTTGTTTTCAGGCCGGTAAATAATATGATTTCCAGAAGACAGAAGGAAATAAGGGAAAGTATCGATAGTTCAGACCGCCGGAACACGGAGGCCCAGAAATACATGGAGGAGCAGAAGAAAAAACTTGAAGCTGCCAGGGATAAAGCTGAAAGTATAATAGAACAGGGCAGGCAGGAGGCAAGGAAGATAAAAGAGGAGATGGAAGAACAGGCAGTTGAAAAGTCAAGGGTCATGCTGGAAGAAACCATAGCTGAAATAGAGACTGAAAGGCAAAGATCCATAAATGAAGTGAAAGATGAGATAATTGACATTGCCTTATCTGCTTCCGCCAGTGTAATATCCAGCAACCTCTCCAGGGAAGAGCATGAAAAGATGATTGAGGAAAATCTAAAGGAATTAGGAAAGGTATAAATTGTCCGGGGAAGATATGGTCTTAGATGAAAAGGTCAGATTTTATGCGCAGTCTATTCTGGATATGGCATTGGCTGAAAATGCTGCAGATTCCCTCGAGCAGGAATTCAAGATCCTTAAAGAAGAAATAATATCTAACCTGGACCTGAAAAACTTTCTATCTGATCCTTCAATTGAAAAATCTGAAAGAATTAAGGCAGCTTTCATGATGCTGGAAGGGGATTATAGCAAAATTACGAATGCTATACTGGCCATGGTGATAATTATTGATGTAGTAAAAGAAATCGATAGGATATATAAGGCTTATACCCGTTTGGTAAGTAACTTTAAGAAGCAGTTATACGTAGAGGTGGTAAGTGCAATTGAGCTGAATGATGAGACTCTTGCCAGGGTAAAAGAAAATGTAGACCGGATTACCGGACAGGATGCAAGGATAAGGAATACTATAAATCCGGAAATGCTGGGAGGTTTAATGATAAAGATAGGTGGTAAAATAATTGACCTTTCCGTGCGTGGCAAGCTTAATGATATGCGGTCTAAATTAAAATCCATAGAACTTAGAGGGGAAGAATTTGGCACTGAAAATTAATTCAAGTAAAATTGCCCGCCTTATTAGTTCAGGGCTGGAAACATACCGCAGGGAAGTAAAGATGGAGGAAGTTGGCCGCGTATTGATGGCAGGAGATGGGATTGCTAAGATAAGTGGCCTTCCGGGAGCCATGTCCGGGGAGATGCTCTTATTCCCTTATGATATATATGGAGTTGCGCTGAACCTGGACAGGGGTGAGATCGGGGCCGTAATCCTTGGTGATTCTACCCGCATACAGGAAGGCGATGAGGTCAGGTGTACCGGAAGGATCCTCGAAGTACCAGTGGGGGAAGCCCTGCTGGGAAGGATAGTTGATCCCCTTGGCCGCCCGATGGACAGTAAAGGACCGATAAAAATCAAAAATTTCAGGCCGGTTGAATTTCTCGCGCCGGGGGTAGTGGACCGCCAGCCTGTCAACGAGCCGCTTCATACAGGCATAAAAGCCATAGACTCAATGACCCCTATAGGCAGGGGCCAGAGGGAGCTCATTATAGGTGACCGGACAACCGGAAAATCGGCTATCCTTTTGGATATAATATTGAACCAGAAAAATACTGGCGTTTACTGTATCTATGTAGTTATAGGGCTGAAGACATCTATTGTCATGCGTTTTTTAAACAAGCTGGAAGAAGAAGGGGCCATGGAATATACCACCATAGTTTATGCCCCGGCACATTTCCCGGCATCGCTTCAGTATATTGCCCCTTTTGCAGGTTGCGCTATTGGTGAATATTTTATGTTTGGCGGAAAACATGCCCTGATACTATATAATGATTTATCCAAACATGCAGTGTCTTACAGGGAGCTTTCCCTTCTTTTAAGGAGACCTCCGGGAAGGGAGGCTTATCCAGGTGACATATTCTACCTCCACTCAAGATTGCTTGAGAGGGCTGCCAAACTGTCTAAGAAGATGGGAGGAGGTTCGCTTACGGCAATACCCGTAATAGAGACAAGGGCTGGTGATATTTCTGCATATATCCCGACTAATGTAATCTCAATCACTGATGGCCAGATATACCTTGAAGCCGACCTTTTTAATGCAGGGATACGGCCGGCAATAAATGCAGGTATCTCCGTGTCGAGAGTTGGCGGAAATGCACAGATAAAAGCCATGAAAAAAGTAGCAGGTATGCTGAGACTTGACCTCGCACAATACCGGGAGCTGGAAGTATTTGCCAAATTCGGTACCGAACTGGATAGGGAAACCAAAAAACAGCTTACGAGGGGGGAAAGAACCATAGAGGTTTTAAAACAGGTAAACCTCTCGCCTATGGCTGTTGAAGACCAGGTTTTGATTATTTATGCCCTGATAAAAGGTTTTCTTGATGATGTGGAAGTAAAAGATATAAGGAAATTCGAAAACCAGTACCTTGAATATATACGCTCCAGTCATCCGGGGATTGTTAAAGAGCTTGGAGATAAAAAAGAAATTCCTGAAAAGCTTGAAAAGAAGATAAATGAGGCGCTTATTAAGTTCAGGGAAGTTTTTTTCCTGACAGATAGAAAAATATCAGGTCCTGATACCGGGAAAACCGGAAGCGGATTTTAGGCCGGTAACAGGGGCAGGTAAAAAGGACTTTTAAGGGTATGGAAAGAACAACCCAGATAAAATCAAAGATAAAAAGTGTTTCCGGCACCGGTAAAATAACCGGGGCCATGGAACTTGTGGCCTCCTCAAAAATACGCACGGCGCAGCAGAGGATCCTTGAAGCAAGGCCATTTATCGGTGAAGTGGCCGATATAATAGCTCATATAGCCTGTTATTCCCCGATGGTACACCCTCTTCTTACCCCGCATGAACAAACAGAATCGGTTCTTGTTGTAGGGATAACTGCCGACCGAGGTCTTTGCGGGGGATATAATACCAATATCATAAGGGTAATAGAGAATACTATAAGAAGAGTTGAAAAGGAAGGGAAACATTATCAGCTGGATATAATTGGAGGCCGGGGCATTAATTACTTCAAATACATAGGTCTTGGCATGAATAATGTTTATGAACATTTATCGGACCATCCGAAGTTCCTGGATGCAAGGGAAATAGCCATAAGGATAATAGACCGGTACCTTTCCAGGAAGATAAACCAGGTGATAATATGCTATACCAAATTTATAAATGCGGCTGAACAGGTCCCTTCATCCTTCCAGATACTTCCCGTTCCTTTTCTTGAAGAATCCATAGAGCAGCAGGAAGATGATGGAATCGGGCTGGCAATTGTGGGTGACCGCGTATGCAAAATAAAACCTGAGTATACATATGACCCCGGCCCGGAGCAGGTGCTTGGATCATTAATACCTGAATATATTTATACTATAGTCTATATGGCACTGCTGGAATCCTCGGCGAGTGAGACCGGTGCAAGGATGACGGCCATGAAGCATGCCAGTGATAATGCTGAAGAGATGATAAAAGATTTAACAGTAGAATATCACCGTTCAAGGCAGCAGCAGATAACCATGGAAATATCCGAAATAGTTTCCGGTTCGGAAGCACTGTCAGGGATTTAACATGCGGTAAGACCACGGGACTTTTGTCCGGTGGCCCGGCAGCGTATGGGCTAACTTGCATGCGCTATAAACGGATAATTATATAATTGCAGCTTAATTTCGAAAAATATGAGGTGAAGACAGAGGTATGACCGGAAATGAAAAAAATAGAGGCAGGATAGTAAGCATCAGGGGACCTGTACTGGACATAGAGTTCCCTCCCGGCAGGCTTCCTGAAATATATCATGCTGTGGAAATATCCAGGCCGGAGAAAACCAAAAATGAATACGAGAGTGAAAAAGTAGTTGCCGAAGTCCAGCAATCAATAGGCAACAGCCAGGTAAGGGCTGTGGCAATGTCTCCGACAGAGGGCCTTGTACGCGGGATGGAAGTCCGGGATACAGGAAGACCTATCGAAGTCCCGGTTGGGCGTGAAACGCTCGGAAGGCTCTTCAATGTACTGGGAGAGCCCGTTGATAATATGGGTATGGTAAAAACCAGGACAAGGCTGAGTATTCACCGGGACCCTCCGGATATTGAGGAAATCAAGCCCACAACTGAACTGTTCGAGACCGGTGTTAAAATGATTGATCTCCTCTGCCCCTTTGTAAAGGGAGGAAAGATTGGCATGTTTGGTGGTGCGGGAGTGGGTAAAACCGTTGTGATGATGGAACTTATCCATAATATTGCTACCCAACATGGTGGATTTTCAGTATTTTGCGGGGTGGGTGAAAGGACCAGGGAAGGCAACGGGTTGTGGCTTGAGATGAAGGAATCCGGAGTTATTGATAAAACAGCCCTTGTATTCGGACAGATGAACGAACCCCCCGGTGCAAGATTGAGGGTGGGGCTGACCGGGCTTACTATGGCAGAATATTTCCGTGATTTTGAAGGCAAGGATATCCTGCTTTTTATTGATAATATCTTCAGGTTTGTACAGGCGGGCCAGGAAGTGTCAACGCTGCTCGGCAGGATGCCTTCGGCAGTGGGATACCAGCCTACCCTGTCAACTGAGATGGGGGAGCTTCAGGAAAGAATAACCTCAACAAGAAAAGGTTCAATAACTTCTGTCCAGGCAATTTACGTGCCTGCAGATGACCTTACCGATCCTGCGCCGGCCACGACATTTTCACACCTTGATTCTACGGTGGTTCTTTCAAGGCGTATAATGGAAAGGGGGCTATATCCTGCCGTGGATCCCCTCGCTTCTTCTTCCCAGATAATGGACCCGCAATTTATCGGACAGGAGCATTATTGGGTTGCCAGAAGTGTAGGAGAGGTACTTCAGAAGAACAAGGAACTTCAGGATATAATTGCCATACTGGGAATCGATGAACTTTCAGAGGAAGATAAACTTACGGTCCAGAGAGCAAGAAAAATAGAAAGGTTTTTATCACAGCCATTTTTCGTGGCAGAGCAGTTCACCGGCAGGGAAGGAAGATACGTAAAGGTAGAGGACACAATAAAGGGTTTCAAGGCTATAATTGATGGAAAATACGACCATCTGCCCGAGCAGGCTTTTTATATGCTGGGGACCATAGAAGAAGTGGAAGAAAAAGCCGGAAAGTTTCACAATGGGAAGGATGACAGTAACCCTTCAGGCAGGTAGGGCCTGTATAAATGACCAAAACCCTTAGGAAAATAACATGTAATGGAAAAAAATGCCAGATAAGAAAATAAAGGCAAGACTGGTAACACCAGAAAAAAATGTATTTGAAGGTATGGTAGATTCCATAGTAGTACCTGCCCACAGCGGCCAGCTCGGGATACTCCCCGGCCATATACCCATAGTTGTGAGTTTAAGTATGGGCATACTTAAACTGGGGACTGAAGAAGGGCCCCGTTATTTTGGTGTGCAGGGAGGGTATCTTGAATTTATTTTTAACAGTGCAAACATTCTCACGGAAAGGGCTGTGGAAACCACCTATGAGAAACGGCTGGATACCATAAAAAAACTTTCAGAGAAGCACGAGATAGTCCAGGAAATATCTGAAGAAACAAAAAAGGTCATGCATGCCGTTGCTTCATTAAAGTCACTCAGGAAGTGAGGAAGTAAGACTATTCTTTATATTGCAATATGGAGTAATAAAATAATTTAAATAAATGGGAAATAACGAAAAAAATAATAATACCAGGCAGGCTGGTAATGATTTTTGTTAAAAGGAAAGAAGCACAAAATGGATGACCAGGGTGAAGTGAAAAATTCTGCAGGCGGAATCGTTCCGGATGATATTGATGTCGAACGGAATGTCAGCGATTTTGCAGGAATATTAGAACGCGGTTATGCCGGGAAAATCGATAAAATTATAAGTAAAATAGAAAGAAAAACATCTGTAGAGATAGCAGTTGTAACTATTGATTCACTTAAGGGGGAATCGATAGACGAAACGGCCTTGAAATTGTTCAATAAGTTCGGTGTGGGAAAAAAAGAAGAGAACAACGGTGTGCTTTTTTTAATATCGGGTAGTGATAACCAGTACAGGATAGAGCTGGGCTTAGGGCTGGAAGATATAATGGATGATGACCTCCAGCGCAGGCTTTTTAATAACCTTATCTCACCTAATTTTAAGAAAAGGCGCTTTGGAAAGCCCATATTAAAATTCGTAAGGGTTATTTATGACAGAATAAAAGGAGGAAAGGCGAGCAGGCTGTCCCTTATCACGTGGCTGGCAGGGTTATTATCTTTGATATCAGTTGCAACCGGAATCTTTTTATCTTCTTTCATTGCACTTAATAATTATATTGACATATACAGTACATACGAGGTGGCAATTCTACTGGCAAAGACAGCCAGTCCGGCTGTGGCCTTAGCTTTTGCTGCAATAATACTGGGAACAGTCGATATTATCAGGGCCAGGTTACAGCCGGCTTCAAAAAACATGACAATTAGAAGCGTGTGGGGAATAATATTCGGGGTCATTACAGTGGTCCTTACCGCAGCAGTTTTCCTATTTTTTTCGCATTTTATTTTATTCCTCGCAGGAATCTTTTCCCTCGCAACGGGAATATACTAATTTTTTTAATTCATCCTTATTTGTTATAATTGGTCTTAAATCTCACTTATGTTAATGGTAAAAAATACAGGGTAGTTTACAGGTTAATTCTTGTGGAAAGATTTATAATAAAAGGAGGCCGGACCCTTTCCGGCAGGGTCAGTATAAGCGGGGCAAAGAACTCCGCCCTTAAGCTTATGGCTGCTTCCCTTCTTTCAGGGAGCGAGACCACTATCAGGAATGTCCCCATGATTGAAGATGTATATACAATGGTTGAAGTATTGAAGACCATGGGGGTAAAAGTATCCATAGATACTACCGGAAAAACGCTTAAAATACACCCCGGTAGCATAAAAAGCCAGGAAGCCCCATATGAGATGGTCAGGAAAATGAGGGCATCTGTCCTCGTGACCGGCCCATTACTGGCAAGATTCGGAAGGGCCAGGGTGGCCATTCCGGGAGGTTGCAATATAGGCTCAAGGGGTATCGACCTGCACCTTAAAGGCTTTGAAGTCCTTGGAGCAAAATATGGGATAGAACACGGGTATATAAACTGCAGTACTGAGAATAAAATGGGCCACGGCAGGCTGAAAGGGGCGGATATAAACCTGGACTTCCCTTCAAGGGGTGCTACTGAAAACCTTATGATGGCTGCAGCCCTTGCACACGGCAGGACCACCATTACAAATGCAGCAAGGGAGCCTGAAATAGCGGATCTTGCAGGTTTTTTAAACAGGATGGGAGCATGCATATCCGGTGCAGGTACCGATACAATTACCATAGAAGGGGTAGAGACCCTGCACGGCGCCGAATATGAAGTGATGCCCGACAGTATAGAAGCGGGCACATTTATTGCTGCTGCATCTATTTGCGGGAATGGAGTCATTATAGAGAACGCGGTAAGGCATAACCTTGAGGTATTTTACTTAAAGCTTAAGGAAATAGGGGTTAACATAGATGCGGCAAATGAAAATACAATAAGGGTGGACAGGCCTGAGGCTGATTACAGGCCAATAAATGTCAGCACCCTGCCCTATCCCGGATTTCCCACGGACCTCCAGCCCGTAATCACAGTCCTTCTGACCCTTGTGCAGGGCGTTTCCATAGTCACCGAAAATGTCTTTGAAAACAGGTTTATGTATGTAGATGAACTGAACCGGATGGGTGCAAACATAAAGATTGAGGGTCATCATGCCGTGGTCAAGGGTGTCCGCAAGCTTTCAGGTGCTCCGGTTAGAGCATTTGACCTTAGAGCCGGTGCTGCAGTAGTTCTTGCGGGCCTTGCAGCAGAAGGAACTACGGAAGTAAGTGATATATATCACATTCAGAGAGGTTATGAAAATTTTGACCTGAAACTTAAGGGCCTTGGAGCAGATATATCAATGACCGGATGAATGTATGTGTGCTGTATATAATTAAGTGGATTATTTCATAATATTTTTTATAATATAAGTCCATGTGGAAAAAAACTCAGGAAAAGAAAAAAGTAACAGAAAAGAAAAATTTACCCGGTAAAAGGAATAGATTTAAGAATCTTCCGTTGTACGCAAGAATTATAATAATCACCTTATCTTCGGCATTAATTATTTGCGGTCTGGGAGCCGGGGTATTTTATTACTATATGAATTCGCTCAATAAGACCATAAATTCACTTAATACTGCTGAGGTCGAAAACATATTAACCCCGATAGAATCACCGGAGGAACCTGTAACCATTCTGCTTCTCGGAAGAGATACGCGTGATGCCGAAAATGAAATGGGGCGTTCTGATACGATAATGCTTTTATATATGGACCCTGGAAAAAGTACCGGAAGCCTTCTTTCCATCCCGAGGGACACCCTTGTGGATATCCCGGGATATGGTGAGGATAAAATCAACGCCGCCTATTCTTATGGCGGAGAGGAACTGATGATAAAAACGATAAAGGATTTTATCGGAGCGGATATAAACCACTATATAACCCTTGACTTCCAGGGGTTCATTGAACTTATAGACGCTGTGGGAGGGCTTGATATAGTCATAGACAGGCCGCTTATCGATCCAAAAAGCGGTGCAAGTTTTTCACCGGGAAACCACCATTTAACCGGGGAGCAGGCGCTGGCATATACACGGAGCAGGTCTACGGAACTCGGGGATATAGGCAGGATCCAGAGGCAGCAGCATCTCTTCAGGGAGTTCATAAAGCAAAAACTGAACATGAAATACCTTTCAAATGTCCCGTATTATTTTAATATCCTTGTAGAGAACACGAGGACCGATCTTGATATATTGACAATTTTGAAATATTCGAAAGCGGCCCTGTCTTTGAATTCGGATAATTTTGGGACGGCAATCATACCTTCCCATTCCGATTGGATAGAGGACGGCACAATAAGCGTCCAGATCCCGGATACCGAAGAGGCAAAAATGATGTGGGAAAGAATCCTGGAAGGCCAGCCGGCAAGCCGTTATGGAGCTGTCTATACTGATCTGGATGGTTCGGTTGAAAATATGGCCTCCAATGTAAAATACCATCTCAGGATAACGGTTAAAAATACCAGCCTTGAAAAATGGGAAAGCGGGAGTGAAAACCCGGTCCTTCTCGGCTATCACTGGATCGATTTTGAGGATAAGAAAATGGTGGTTTTTGACGGCAACAGGGCAATTTTGCCCCGTAATGAAGTTGCACCGGGTGAGGAAGTGACATTTGTCCTTGAAGTGGAGGCTCCGGGTGAGCCGGGACAGTATATTTTGCAGGTTGATATGGTAAAGGAAGGAGTTACATGGTTTTCCTATCAGGGAGTTCCTCCCATGGAAAAATATGTGGTTGTTGACCTTGCTTATTCGGTAAAGTATGATGATTTCGGTACAACTCCAAATAAGGTAGAAACGGATGAAAGGTTCCCGGTCACGATATGGTTTAAGAACACAGGTACGCTTACCTGGAGCAATGATAAAGACCTGCAGATCTGCCTTGGATATCACTGGCTTGACAGGGATACAAGGGAACCATTGATCTGGGACAACGGGAGAAGGCTGCATCTTCAGGAGGATATGGAACCTGGGGAAGAATACGAGGAAGATATAATTATCTTTGCGCCAGAAGAGCCGGGAAGATATATACTGCAGTATGACCTTGTCCATGAGGGGGTAACCTGGTTTTCAACTGCAGGGATAACTCCTTTTGAAATAGATGTGAATGTCGGTAAGGTGATAGACAAGACTATCACAACAAAGACCCACTTGATAATATCCAATGGCAATGGTATTGCCGGGTCGGCTGCCAGGTACAGGGATTATCTTAAGGTTTACGGTTTTAAAGTTGCCGGCCTTAAAAATGCAGATAGTTTTGATTATGAAAAAACCGTAATATGTTATATTGAAGGCCAGCTTGAAAAAGCACAGCAGCTCGAAGTCCTTTTTGACAGTTATGAGCTGAAAGAAATACCATCGATTGAATTCAAGGAAGCCTATGGAAAAGACGTGGAAATAGTTATAATAGCGGGAAAGGATTATCTGGAAAACCTTGATTAGCGGTTATTTTTAATTATGGATTTTTCAAAAGTAAAAAACACCCTGGTTCAAATATTTTTTGACGTCCTGATATTTTTCTCTTCGTTTACGATTTCTTTCTATCTGCGTGGCCAGCTTGATATAGCGGGTCTTGAAAGCCTTCCCCAGGAATACTCTGCATATTTCCTGCGGTATGTAGGGATCATCCTTGCGGTCAAGCTTATAATATTCTTTATTTTCAGGATATACAGGAAAATATGGAAATATGCCAGCCTGAGGGATTTCGTGGATATAGTTGCCGCACTTGCCCTGAGCACAATAGTAATGGTCTTTATATTTTATATTTTGCAAACCAGGGTGCTTCCTTACTTCCCGAGAAGTATCCTGATTATTGATTTTCTCCTTACCCTTATACTTGTCATAGCCTCAAGGTTTTCTGCAAGGATATTCAGTGAGTTGATTTTTGGAAGCATATACAGCAGGAAGAAGAGGACGCTCATACTGGGTGCGGGAGATGCAGGGGAGATGATAGTAAGGGAGATGATCAGGCAGAAGAAGAGTGAGTATGTGCCAGTAGGGTTCCTGGATGACGACAGGTCAAAAATAGGCAGGCAGATACATGGGATAAGGGTATATGGAAAAACAGATGAACTGGGAAAGTACATAAAAAAGCTTGCTATAAACGAAGTTATAATAGCCATACCATCAGCAAGCGGAGAAGTCAGGAAAAATATTGCTTTTGTGGCAAAAGAGGCCGGCGTGGTTTGCAAGACGCTTCCAAGCCTTTATGAGATTATAGATGGCAAGGCGCACCTTTACCAGGTACGTGACATACAGATAGAAGACATTCTTGGCCGTAAACCGGTCAGTTTGAAATATACCGAGCTTTTAGGCCAGTTCAGTGATAAATCAATCCTTATTTCGGGAGCAGGGGGGTCCATAGGTTCGGAGTTATGCCGCCAGATAATTAAGTTCAAACCCTCGAAGTTAATTATGGTTGACCATTCCGAAAACGATATGTTCTTGATAGAGCAGGAATTATCCGAAAAGTATGATTATCCTTCGGCAATTCCCATAGTTGCAGATATCAGGGACAAACAGAGCATGAGGGGGGTATTCAAGAAATATAAGCCGCAGATTATCTTCCATGCAGCTGCATACAAGCATGTCCCGCTGATGCAGCTCAATCCTGAAGCGGCGCTCCAGAATAATTTCATTGGCACAAAAATGCTGGCAAAAATGGCAATTGAAAATGAAGTGGAGAGATTTGTGATGCTTTCGACTGACAAGGCAGTAAAACCCAACAGCATCATGGGGGTATCCAAACTCCTTTCGGAGAAATACCTGCAGTCACTTTCAAAAACCAGGAAGACTATCTTTATAATCGTCAGGTTTGGCAATGTCCTCGGCAGCAGGGGAAGCGTTGTTCCCATATTCCAGAGCCAGATAGAAAGCGGAGGGCCGGTATATGTAACTCACCCGGAGATGAACAGGTTTTTCATGACCATATCGGAAGCTTCACAGCTTGTAATACAATCCTGTGCAATGGGAGACGGGGGTGAAATATTCGTCCTTGATATGGGAAATCCGATAAACATACTTGAACTTGCGAGGAATATGATAAGGCTATATGGCCTTAATCCTGATAAGGACATAAAGATCGTGTTCTCCGGTGTGAGGAGAGGCGAAAAGATGAATGAGGAACTGACGGGTAGCCACGAAAAGCTCGAAACAACCAGGATCCCTTCAATCTTCCTGGCTTCTTCCGGTGATAGTAAAGACAGGGAAGAGCTGCTGAACCTGCTTTTCAATATAGAAAGGGAGCTTTTGATATATGATTATGCGAATCTTTTTAAGGACCTGAAAAAAGTTATCCCGGAATTTGATGAAAAGAAGATGTGGTCAAAAGTATGATCTACAATTTCCTTAAGAGAGCTGCGGACATTTTTTTTTCAATTATATTGTTACTTATCCTTATCCCCATATGGATAATTATACCTGTCCTGATAAAGACCGATTCTCCAGGAAGGGTGCTGTTCCGGCAGAAAAGAGTCGGGAAAGGAAGCTCATTTTTTACCATCTATAAATTCAGGACAATGAAGGAGGGAACGCCCGACATACCGACAGACATGCTGAAAAACCAGGAGAATCTGAATACAGGTATTGGTAAAATACTGCGGAGATGGAGCATTGATGAGTTTCCCCAGCTTATAAATATCCTCAAAGGTGAAATGAGTTTTATTGGCCCGAGGCCTGCCCTGTATAACCAGGACGAGCTTATAGAAATGAGAAAACAGAGGGGCATTGACAGGATAAGGCCGGGAGTTACCGGGCTTGCACAGGTAAACGGACGGGACAGCCTTTCCATTCCCGAAAAGGTGGAATACGACTGGCTTTATTTAAAGGACATGTCCCTGGTGCTGGACCTTAAGATATTGCTGGTAACCATAAAAGCAGCCATTACAAACAGGGGTGGGAACTAAGGACATATCAATACCTATTTTAACCTGTAAATGAACCCTGCATCCTCGCGGTACTTATCAAACAGGATGAGGTCCGGGATATTGTAGAGGTCTTTTTCTGTAAAAGTTATTATATAGGTGTATTCCACCCCAAAATCTTCGTTTATTTTTTCTATCTCATCAAGGATATCCTGCTGGCTCTCCTGGCTTATATTTAAAAATTTAATATCTCTCGGGTAGAGGTTATAGGCCATTTCCGACATGATATATATTGGCTCGCCCCTGACTAAGGTTATAAGGTTCTCTCCCTCAGGTATCTTACCGTCAAGCCAGGAGATGAATTTTTCAAAATCATAAAATCCTTCATAAGTCTGGTCCAGGCGCCCTGTTTTTATATATTCCCTGTAAGTGTCCCAGTGGCTCTTAACGGCAATTGCTTCCGAATAAACGAAACTTACTGAAAACATAAAAAGTATTACGAGTATAAATATAAAAACGGCCTTCCTGGGTAAATTACTAATATTCGTGCCCTTTTCTGTATAAAAAGACCTGAAAAGTAAATGGAATATCAAAACAAGGATAACAAATACGGCTAAAAGGATGTATGATGGGGTCAGGAAAGGATTTACGGTGCGGCCTGTTTCACCTGCAATATTTAAAAGTTTCCTGTTCAGGAATGTATCCAGGGGAAAGGCGATCCTTTCTTTTAAGATTATTTTAGTTACTGCTATATCTAATCCTTCCATGTCAGGAAACTCAAGGAAAATAGATGAAGATTTCTCCTGTGTTATTTCCGTATCTACCCAGTACCTGTTTTCACCTAAGGGGATATAGTAACTGTGTTTTATGCCGTCTATATTTATTTTAAAATCCTGCTGACCTGTATCCCACCTGACAAGGCAGGAGGTAAAGGTATTTTCGCAGGTGCCGCTATTTGTGGCAGATAGTTCCACACAGAGGTAATGCGAAGCAAGGGGTATAAGGCTTTCCTGCAATTGAAGGTGTACGATTCCGTCTTCAGTAAAGGTTGATTGATTGCCTGAGCCTGCCTTATTTATACTTATAAATGGGGTACAGAAAAAAACAAATGCTGTTATGAACAAAAAAGAAATAATTGAAAAAATTATTATCCTTATTTTTATTCTACTGTTTTTAAGGTTTATAAACATGCATCCCTTTAAAATGATATCATTGTTTTCCTGCCGGGGATTCATTTGCATTAATCATGTGGATTAGCTTTTCGAGGCCTTCTTCAAAGGAAACCGGCGAGAAGCCAAAGTCATCTTTTGCCTTGCTCCAGTCATAGGCCTTATCTATCCCCATTCTATCCACCTGGTCGGCGGTAAGGGAAGGATGCCTCGTAAACCTCGAATAGACTGAAACAAGGAACCTTCCCGGCCCTGCTGGTATCCTTATTACCCTGAAATTGATGCCAGTCTTTTTTTGCATGATATCAAGCATTTCATTATATGTAATTGGCTCTAAACCGGCCAGGTTATAGGTTTTTTTAAAAGTCTTAATATTTTCCAGCACACCTGTAACTGCCCCGGCAACATCCCCGATATGGACCGGCTGTATAAGATTCTTTCCGTTTCCGAATGTTATAAAGAACCCCCTCTTTTTTATAAACTGGATCATCCTTGAGAAGTTGGGGTCGTCCCCGCTTCCGTAGATCATCGAAGGCCTGAGGATGGTATAATCAAGATCAGTCTTTTTTACCAGTTCTTCCGATTTTATCTTGGATTCCTTTATTGTACTTTTAAGGGGGGTAAGTACTGTTGTGGAGCTGATAAAGACCACCCTTTTTAAATCAGTCCTTGAAACAGCCCGCAAAAAATTTTCAAGAAGACCGTTTTTTGCCATATCAACCATATATACAACGGCAGAAGCATCCCTTAAAAGGCTTATCATTGAATCAGGGCTTAAAAGGTTCCCGCTGCAAAAGGATATATCACCACCAGCTCCATCACAAATGCTGCCACCAGCCGAGCGTACCAGTTTTTCCCTGTTGCTTCCGGTCCTGAGCATGCAACGAATCCTGTAGCCGGCCCTTATAAGTCCGGAAATCACAGGCGGTCCGAGGAAACTTGTAGCTCCGATAATTAATACCATAACTTAATATTACAAAAAATCCTGCCAAAGGCAATGTCAATTTTACTTTAAATTTATATTAACCCTGCTAAAATTATGTTAAATTATAGAAAAAGTTATTCCGGCAAAATATAAATTTACCGGAATTCCGGGGTATCCAGATGGTTTATTTTTATCTTGTTCTTTCGATACTGGCGCTTTTTTTTATAGGTTATGTACCAGTATATTTTCTATTGCCGGGAAAAGGCGGTTTCAGGTTAGGTTCAAAGACAATATCCGGCAGTTTCTTTGTTTTCTTTTTAAGTTTTTACACAGGCTCCCTTGTGGTTTCATGGATTATGATGGTTCTTTCGCTTCTGGATTTAAAATACGACATGCAGCTCATATACGGAATAAGTGCAGCTTTTTTTATTCTTTATATTTATATTCTTCTTTCTTTGAGGTTCCGGAACCGCGAGAGGAAGAGAACAATCAGGCTTGAGCAGGATATACTTGCCGCAAGGAAATCAGAAAGACTTAGCAGGATAAAAAAGAACCAGAAAAACCGCAACGGTTACAAAGAGTTGCAGGAAAAAGGATCCCGGGGAAGCAATGCCGATGGGTATCCTGGTGGAGGCGGTCCCGGCGGGGATGAAGACCGCTTTGTTGCTGGTGATGGTATTTTGGATACCGGCAATAGCATTGTAAATGCCGGCAGTATAAGAAAAGAAAGGGCCCAGAAGGCTCTCTTTATCATACTTGTCATACTGATAGTTTTAAATTTCTTCGTTGTAGTATTCTTTACAGTAATCTTTCCAATAAAATTCTGGGACGCAATATCCTGCTGGAGCTTAAAGGGCAGGGCTTTCTTTATTGATGGCATTATAAATAATTTTTACCTTGAACACGATTATACATTTTCACACCCTTCCTATCCGCTTTACCTGCCCATCATGCAGACATGGGTACTTTCATGGATAGGGGAAATGAATGAAAACCTGCTGAAACTTATTTTTCCTGTTATTTATTCTTCGCTTCTTTTTACGCTTTATTATCTTTTCAGGCAGAGGCTTGGAAGGCTGCTTTCGGTTTCGCTGGTCTTTATAGTTTCGGTTCTTCCGATAATAGTGGACCATGGTTATATCGAATATGCGAACCTCCTCTTTTCGGTGATAATGCTTCTTGCGGTATATTTCTTATATATGTCTGGAATAATGAACGGGAAGACCAGTTACCTTATACTTTCTGCAATATTTTTCAGCATAATGGCGCTTACAAGAAGCGAGGGTATTTTCTATATCCTTTTGTTTCTCGTAATAAACCTGTTCTTTTACTTATACGGGACAGCAAAAAAGATAAGCCCCGGAAAAAATCTTTTAAATCTGCTGGCACCGATTACGGTTTTTGTACTGTTCCTTGGCCCCTGGTTCCTGTTGAAAGTAAAACTAAGGCTTCCTTTTTTAAGCTCCGAGTGGGTGGATGCTGCCAGGGCCGGCGGTATTTTTTCCGGTATTTCAGGGATAAGGGAAGCCGCTGCAGTCATGGGTTCACAATTATGGCTGTCAATCTACGATTCCACGAGGGCAATATTTGGTTCATTTTACGGGCCCGTATGGATATTCCTGGTAGTATTGCTGTTATTGAATATTAAAAAACACTTCAGGAATTATAGCTGGATATTTTTTGTTTTTATCTGTTTCGGGCTTGCCGGCGTCTTTTTATCACTGGCCTGCATAGAGGATTTCCGGAACTCTACAGAAAGGTATATGCTTCACCTTTTTCCTGTTTTCTACTACTGGGTGATGTCAGCCCCTCCGGACCTCATACATGAAAAATGATGATGCAAGAAATATGTAAATTCCTGTCAGGCATATTTTTTTTAAA